>CADBNP010000274.1 GCA_902796095.1 uncultured Aeromonadales bacterium
CTGACAGTCGTGAAATCTCATTCAGGTTATCATTCTTAAGTTTCGAAAGATTCCCGATAATCACATTAAAACCTGCAGCATCATCAATCTGACTGATATTATCATTCCAGATCAGAGACTTTTCTGACTGAACAGAATTGTTCCAGTTTTCCTGCATGGAGAAAAGCTCTTTTTCCTCCTTATCAACAGTGTCAGCGAGTTTGGCATTTGCAACAGACGTGGCATCGATATCTGACCTGTTCCTGATGCATGCTTTTTCAGATGCTTTCAGTTTGTGCTTAGTGACATTCAGAATACTTTCTGCGCTCCGCAAAATCTGATCTGTCGCAAAATCACAGGCCTCCTGATTATGAGTTACGCTTCCGCAGAGAGGACAAGGCTCGCCTTCTTTTACAAGATCTTTAAACTGTGCCAGTCCGACCTGATTCTTCAGATCTTCTACAAGCTGTTCCTGAGCTTCATAACTTGTTCTCAAATCATCAGTTGCTGCAATATTTTGTTCATATTCATCTTCGAGATTTGACAGTTTATCCTTACCGTCAGAAAGATTTTTACGAGTCTCGAAAAGTTTGTCTAAACTGGCTGAGATTATGGCAGCGGTTCCCTCCAGACCTGCGTAAACAGCACGTCTGTTCTGTTCACCGGTAAGCTGATCCTGGTAATTGCAGCCCTTTAAGTCATTCAGTCTGTCTTCCAGTTCACGGCAGTTCTCACTGCAGGATGCGATTTTTTTGCTGAGATCAGTCTTCTGCCGGATAGCGTCATCAATGGCACGCAGCGCTTCTTCAGCTTTCTTTTCAGCTGTTTGAATATCAGAGGTATTTGTATCACGCGCGCTGTAGAGCCCGAGAAGACTGACCATCTGATCTTTTAGCATACCGGCATTCTGGTAGGATTTTTCAAACTCGCTGTTGTCACTGCAGAATTTCCCGGCACTGTTTTTTTCCTTTTCGGCACTGTCGATTTCCTTTTCCTTTGCCGCTTTCAGCTTCTCCTGTGTCTTTTTGGCTTCCTCCGCTAATTTCAGATCATCTTCAGCAGTTTTCAGATAATTACTGTTCTCATCAATTTTTGCCTGGATACCGCGAGCCTCGTTAATGCGTCTGTTAATTTCTTCAGCTTCCTGATTAAATTTACTGAGTTTGCCCACGCAGTCAGCAAGTTCACCGTCAAGTCGGCTGGAAACTTGTTTCTTTGCATCTATTTTTACGACAGTGTCATCCTTTGCTTTCATGAGACGATCAAGATTCGCAGAGCAGTTTTTATAGTTACTTAACTGCACTTTTCCTTTACTCAGCTGATCATAGGAATTGATAAATTCTCTGTCTGCACGATGATCCGCAAACCACTGCTGAACAGCGGCGTCTTTCTTACTCCATTCGGAAAGAGTGTTTCGCTCAGTATTAAGGAGATCATACCTGCTGACAGCTTCTGTTTTTCTCACTTTAGTCTGTTCAAACAGATCCAGCACATGTTTTACTTCATCAGCATCCTTCTGCCTGAGATCCACATCAGCAGCGGAAGCGCCCGGATAGTTGTTAATCTGATTCTCCTGGTCTTTTATTTTCGCTGCTACAGTCCTGCAGTTTTCAGCAATATTTTCAGCAACCCTGGAATAAATTTCTGTACCGGTAATTACCTCCAGCAGCTTTGACTGTTCTGTTGAAGACGATTTCAGAAAAGCGGTGAAATTACCCTGTGGCAGAATTACCATTCTCCTGAACTGCTCCCAGTCCAGATGAAGCACATCAGTGATCCTGGAATTTACTTCCTGTATTTTGGATGCCAGAAGATCCCAGTTACCGTCACCGCTGCTGACATAAAGAGCTCTTTCAGGTTTCTGAAAATTTCCGTCTGCCTTTGATCTGGCACGCTTAAGACTCCAGCGGACTTTGTATACATTGCCGTCATCGGCACTGAATTCCACCTCTGAAAAGCAGAAACCTTTGCCTCTGGTCATAATGTTATTAAGTGATTTATTGGATAAGTCAGAAGACTGGGATTTTGTTTCCTCTCCGGTAGGTTTTTTATCTTTGGCATCAGCAAATCTCACAGCCTCACCGTAAAGAGCCAGTGTCATGGCATCAAAGATAGTGGATTTTCCGGCACCGGTATTTCCAGTAATGGCAAAAAGACCTGAACTGCCGAGAACACCTGCAGTTAAATCAATTTCAAACCTACCGGCAAGGGAAGCCAGATTTTCACCGCGAATTCTAAGAATCTTCATATCTTCAATCTCCAAAAATTACTTCACTTCAAAAACAGCACTACGATCACAAAACTCAGCTAAATTACAAAACTAAACTGCAGGCACAAAACTCAACTGCAGGTGCATACGACAATCTTAATTTACAACATCGAGCACAAATAACATCTGAAATACAGGTCACAGCCGGAATATCCGGTCACACCGGCAGCACACACATCTGAAAATTACTCCACTTTCTGTCTTACCTGATCCAGTGCTTTTACAAACTCATCACACAGACTGTCCGGAGCCTCATTATTTGCAAAGATACTGCGGTAAAACATTTTAAATACATTCTCCGCTTTCATCGGATCCAGATCCGCCAGATCCACATTACTGTCTTCAGTCTCCCCGGCCTTGGAATTAACACCGCTCTTTAAGGATCTGGTGATTTTAATAAGTCTGACCTCCTTTCCGGTCAGAGCTTCCCGGATCCTGCCGGCAACTCTGGCATCCGCACCCTCGGTCTGATACTGAACCTCAACAAAAGGATATTCCTCAGATTTAAGACCGGTAACTGGCAGCTCCTCAAGCTCCTTCAGAACTTCCTCAAGAGGCTTAAGTTCCTCCGGAATGGTCAGAACCTCTACCGCCCTCGGAATTTTCACCTGTCTGAAGGTAAGTTTGTCTGTAGTATCAATTGACACAACCTCTACACCGTGACTGTAATGCTTCTCGGAAAAGGACATCGGAATTACAGATCCGCTGTAAACCACCGGAGTCTCAGTCTTAACTCCCAGATTGCTGCTGAGATGGATATGTCCCAGAGCGGCATAGTCAAACCCGTCAAAAATATCAGCAGGTATGCTTTCAACATTTCCGATCAGGATCGGATGCTCTGATTCCTCATGAATAGCGGAGACTCCCTGTATGCCATGAACAGTTGTATGATCCATAACAATAAGTTTTTCACCGTTGACGGCCTTCTGCTTCATAAAGGCAAGCAGATCCCTGTGCAGCGTATAAAGAGCATTGACGAAACTGTCCTCATGATAATGTTCATTCTGACCGTAGGAAGCAGGAAGATCCGCTCTTCTTATAAAAGGAACTGCGGCACAGTATGCTCTGATGCGACCGTCTGCTTCCTTCAGCGGGAAAATAAGCCGCTCAAGATCGGGAGTTCTGTCCTCCTTAAGTTCGATTCTGGTCACAATGTGAATATTCATAAATTCGGCCATTTCTCTGCCAATCCCGAGGCGTGACGGAGAATCATGGTTGCCGCTGGTGATAATTACATTCAGCTTCGGAAATGTCTGAACAAGTCTGGCCAGGAAGGAAAAAAACATATGCTGACAGTCGGTTGAAGGATTGGCGCTGTCATAAATGTCACCGGCAACTATGAGAGCATCAGCCTGTTCCTCTCTCACGGTTTCAGTCAGAAATTCCAGAAATTTTCCATGCTCATAGGCTCGTGAAGATTCGCCCAGCGAACTGCCAAGATGCCAGTCTGATGTGTGTATTATTTTCATTTATATGTTCCTCTGATTAAACTGCCTTCAAAAGCTATTGCCACATCGCCTAAAATCTTAAAACTGTTACGGGACTTCACTTCTGGAAATCCCTCAGAAATTCCGGTGTCAGACACAGCCGTGAGCAGATACCGGAACTTCACTCTCATAATCCGTTTTAACTCCCGTCAATTCCGGCTTTAAATTTTGCCCACCCTTCAGGATCCCTGAAGGAAAGAGTAATCATCGGCCTTGCCAGACCCTTAAGTTTTATGTTCCTTGATTTTATTTCAATACATTCATTCAGAAACTCCTCTCCGTTCTCAAGAATTTCAGGATAATGAACATAATTGTATACTTTAATATGTCCATCACCATCAGCAGTTCTTTCATCTCCGGTCATCACTTCAGAGTCAGATAAAACAGGAGAAAGTTGATAAGGAACAATCCAGCAGACATCAGCGGAAGGAACTCTTTCCATATAATTAATCTCATCTTCGGGGTCGTAGTGAGACACAGTACCGAAAAGAGGATCCGGATCGTCCTTCATTTTTGCAGCGGCATACGGTGTAGCCTGGCAGTAGCATTCGTTTCCGTCTAACAGAAAACCAACCTTGTAATCATCTGGTTGATCGACAAAATCATTTTCAGATATTCTGGTAAGGCTATGTTCAAGAAAAGTGTTGATCTTATCTTAAACTGCTAAGGAGTAATCATAACCCGCAGGCTTTGACTTGAAAGTCAAAA
>CADBNP010000275.1 GCA_902796095.1 uncultured Aeromonadales bacterium
CCGATGTTACGATCTACAGGAGGAACATCGTTCATATACTGACCGCCGATAAGCAGTTCACCGGAGGTAATATCCTCAAGACCTGCAATCATACGGAGAAGAGTTGACTTGCCGCATCCGGAAGGTCCTACGAAAACGATGAACTCACCATCTTCAATGTTCATGTTGATATTGCGAAGAGTATCTTTCAAAACACCAGGTCTATAATTCTTTAATACATTCTTTAATACTACGTCAGCCATAAAATTTCTTTAGCCTCACAAAAATAAATCTTTCAAAAGAGAACCCTCCAGGGAAGGTTCTCATATACATTAACCCTTGACGCCACCGGCGGTCAGACCACCAACGAGGAACTTCTGAGCACAGAGGAACACGATGGTAATAGGAAGACCGGACATAACGGCGGCAGCTGCGAAGTCACCCCACAGATAGTTCTGAGGATACAGATACTGCTGTGCACCTACGGCGAGAGTCAGCTGATCAACCGGAGCTGAAGTCAGGAGCAGGGATGCAACCGGAACTTCTGTAATTGTACCGATGAATGACAGTATGAACACAACTGCAAGAATCGGTACTGACAGAGGCAGAAGAACCAGTCTGAAAGCCTGCCACGGAGTTGCACCGTCAATTGCAGCAGCTTCTTCCAGAGAAGGGTCTATGGTTTCAAAATATCCCTTGATTGTCCAGATATGAAGCGCTATACCGCCCATATATGACAGTATCAGACCGCCGTGAGTATTCAGACCCACAGATGGGATGTATTCACCAAGCTTGTCAAACAGAGCATATATAGCAACCAGAGCCAGTACAGTAGGGAACATCTGAACAATCAGCATGATATTCAGAATAGTCTCCTTGCCGTGGAAGCGAAGACGTGCAAACGCATATGCGGAGGTGGTTGACAGTGCCAGTATAAAGAAAGATGTCAGCACAGCAATGTAGATTGAGTTCCACAACCAGTGAAGTACAGGGAAAGGAGGCTGTACAAGTTTGCCGTTGATTTCAGTAGGCGAACCGAAAGCCAGCTTCCAGTGCTCAAGAGAGAACTCATCACCTGTTGGGATAACACTACCAACTGAGAAATTACCGTGACGGAAGGAAATTGCTGTTACCATCAGAAGAGGGAACATAATCAGCATGATGAATGCAAGCATTATCACATGCGCAACGATAATTCTGTATTTAATTGATTTAGGTTGAACAATAGCCATTTATACGTCTCCTTATGACTTAGCCTCTTGTGCCAGTTTGCGAGTGAACCACAGCTGAACTACTGCAATTGCACCAACCAGCAGGAAGATAAGAGTTGCTATAGCAGCGGCAAGACCATAGTTCTGACCACCGTTACCCTGGAAGGCGATACGGTATGTATAGCTTACCAGCAAGTCAGTTTCACCGGCCTGAGGATTCGCATCAAGGATATCCGGAGAACCGTTGGTTAACAACTGAATAAGAACGAAGTTATTGAAGTTGAATGCGAAGGATGCAATCAGAAGCGGTGTCAGAGGCTTGATCAGCAACGGAAGAGTAATCTTGAAGAAGTTGTTGATGAAGGATGCACCATCCATTGCAGATGCTTCGTAAAGATCATCAGGTATAGACTTCAGAAGACCCATGCAGAGGATCATCATGTAAGGATAACCCAGCCATGCGTTAACGATAATAAGCATGGTCTTTGCCCACATAGGACTGTTGAACCAGGCGATATCCTCCCATGTGCCAGGAAGAATGCTCATGACACTGCGGATAATCGCATTGATTTCACCGTAACTCTCGTTAAACAGACCTCTGAACACCAGAATGGATATGAAGGCCGGAACCGCATAAGGAAGAACAAGGAACAGACGGTAGATGCTGCGACCCTTGAGGAATTCCCACTGAACGAGACAACCGAGAACCATACCGATAGCCAGTGTTATAAACACGGTGAGAGCTGCGAAAACAACAGTCCAGATGAAGATCTTGACGAAAGGCTTGCGAACACCTTCATCCTTTGCAATCTGGGCGAAGTTTTTGAAACCTACATAAACCTTGAAGCCCGGTACATAGTTTTCACCGACTGCACGACCTTCGTCATCCAGATAACGGTAGAAACCTACTTCTTCATCAGGAGCAAAGTACTTGCTTGTCTCATTATCCTTGAGCAGATTTTTGTCGCTGATAAAACGACCGCCAGGAAGAGTTGCACCGAACTTAACCTGGTCATACTTGTTGATTACAGCTTCGAACTCACGGAATCTGGTCTTCTTCAGATGTATGCTGCTGTCAGGAAGAACAAGAGAAATGTGATCGATGGCTGTCTTGTATGTTACGTTAACATCCTTAGGATTGGCGAGGCCTTCCATATCCTTTGTACATTCGTCAAAGGTAAGCTCGTTGCCTTCTGAGTCCTTGCACTTGTTTCCGTCAGGACCGTCCCACTTGGAAAGGTTAACATTGGTAACAGGAATTGTAACCTGACCCTGGAGTTCGGAACTTGGCTTCAGTTCGAAGAAGTCAGACATGAAAAGCGCCTTTGATTCATCATTTTTCTGCAGGAAAAGCTGAGCCTGACGAACGAGAGATGTACTGCCTGGATTCTTAGGCTTGAGAGTCAGTTTAAACAAATAAAGACCACCGCCTTCCTGACCTTCCGGAATAGAATAAGTCTTGTTCAGATGGTATTTCATAGCTCCGTCCTGAGTCAGAGTATGATCACCGGAATAATTAGTGAAAGCTATGGAGATAGTGTAGATCATCGGAAAGATGATGAACGTGGCCATACCTGCAATGGCAGGATATGCATATCTGTGGGCATAAGTCCTGTTGCTCAGGAATATGACGACACCCGATGCTACCAAAACTACAATCAGAAGAGGGAATGCCACATCTCCTCTGAGATACATGTTAACAACCATGTACCCTGAATACATAACAATTAAAAGGACAACAAGCCACTTCAGCCACGATAAAGGTGACTGGATCTCAGACTGCTTCCCTATTGCTTTTTGATCCATACAAAAACCTTAAAATGATTTGCCAAAAAAAAAGCCCCCTCAAGCTTTTTAGGAGGGAGCCCAAGTAACTATTACTGAACGATACGCTGTGCTGCAGTGCTCAATGCATCATCGGTAGACTGACGACCGGTGGTAGCGTTCTTCAGAGCCTGACCGAAAGCAGACCAGAATCTGTTCATTTCAGCAACGTTAGGCATTGGTTCGCCGGCAACAGCGTTAGCCATGGTTGCCTTGATTCTTGGATCCTTTTCAAGACTCTTCTGGAAGGTCTTCAGAGCAGCTGCACCGAGTGCCTTGTCATCGTTAACAACCTTGAGACCTGCATCGGTAAGGAGATAGTTCTCGAGGAATGCAATAGCAAGTTCCTTGTTAGGAGACTGAGCGTTGATTGCAAGACCCTGAACACCTACGAAAGCCTTGGCTGGTTTGCCTGCAAGTTTTGGAAGAGCGTTAACAGTGTACTTGACCTTGCCATCGTAGTTTGACCATGCCCATGGACCGGTGATGATACATGCAACATCGCCCTTTGCAAAGGATGAATCCATAACACCGTAGTCAACACCCTTTTCCATTACCTTGTTCTTTACCATATCAACGATAAACTGAACACCCTGCTTGGCGCCGGCATTGTTAACACCGGTATCCTTAACATCATACTGACCAGGACCGGTCTTCTTGAATACATAACCGCCGTTTGCAGCAATCAGAGGATAGGAGAAGTATGGATTGGTGTAGTCCCACATGATGGCGTGCTTCTTCTTGGCCTGCATGTCCTTCTCAAGCTTTGCAAAATCTTCGAAGTTTGCAGGAGCTGTCTTGACGAGATCAGTGTTGCAGAGAAGAGCGATAGCTTCTACGGAGATAGGATAACCGTAAATCTTGTTGTCAATGGTGAGAGCATCCCATGCAAACTTCTGGAACTTGTCCTTCATTGCCTTGTTTGGATTCAGTTCAGAGAGAAGACCTGCCTTTGCCCATTCGCCGAAACGGTCATGAGCCCACATGAAAATATCAGGACCATTACCGGTAGAAGCAGCCTGCTGGAACTTGTTCTCAACTCCATCAGGATGAGCAACTTCAACAGGAACACCCTGCTCTTCAGTAAACTTCTTACCAACAGCAGCAATACCGTCATAAGCCTTATCACCGTTTACCCAGATAACCAATTTACCGGCTTCGATACCAGCACTAGCCATTGTGGACAGTCCCAAGGTGGCAGCGGCTACTGCAGTAGCAATAATCTTCTTTTTCATTAGTCATTCCTTTTTAATGTTACATATTTATGAAGTACACCTTCACGGTGTGCATATTATTAGATCCGCAGTTTTTAACATTTGACACAGATCTCATTTTTCAAAAAAAACGAACGTCCGCACACGGAAGATACACTATTTATTTGTACCAGCATACTCTGAACAATGCATTACATTTCAGCTATACTTACCAAACATACCGGATCATAGCAATTAATCCTAAAAAATCACTCTTTTAAATGAAGTAGTGAATAATTTTTTGATACGGTTTGCATTTTTGTTATCCCGCCGGGATCTGTTTTCTCTGAACTGTATATTGTATAGCCAATAGAAAACCATAACTATATGTACGACAAAACTCATAAGTGCAGGATTGAACAAAAAGCCGGCACTGCATTCTTCTGACAGTCGGGCAGTTCGCCTATCTGATCACAAATCAGTGATAAAATTTGATAGAATTAGCGTAATTTAAATTTACACCGAGAATTTAAAATTTATACTCGCTGACAATCAGCGGTTTCGACCGCTGAGCTGCAAAGAGTACAGGCTGAGTGATTTTACCTGATACAAGTAAATGAACCACGTTATGAGGGAATGAACTTTGGCTCAGACAGTTACCTTCGGATGTTCGGGTCTGAAGCTCCGGGCTGTGACCAAACAGTCGGTACTGCTGATCGTGTTGTTCATAAAAAAACTCTCAGCAACACTGACGAAGCTGATTTTACAGGAAATGAAATTTCAGGAGGCGTTTCGTATAAAAATTAAACTCTTTACTGAAAAGAGAAAAGGGTGGATTATGGATGTTATCCACTAATCTATGTTTTGTGATATAAATCACGTGATATAAATCACTGATTATCAGCGTCTGTAAAATTTAATGAACAGTTATCAGAAAAGGCTTTCCTATCCCGATCGCGTGGCACTCCAGGTGGAATGGGGACACTGGTTTATTTTCTTCAATGTATTCATATCCATTGCCACCGCAGTAAGATACGTCCTTAACTCGCCCATTAATCCGACCACAGTCTCCGTGATCTACGAGACTGTGTCCGTAATCGGTCACTTCTGGTTTGTAAATTTTGTCATATTTCTGCTGTGTCTATTTCCTCTGGCATTCATAATACCGAAGGAGCGTGTTTTCAAAGTTCTTGCCACAGCGGTGATGATACTGAGCCAGTCGGTTCTTCTGATAGACACTCAGATTTTTCATAAATTCCATTTTCATCTGAACCTTCAGCTGATTCAGATTTTTACGGACAATTCCAACTATCACTCCGGAATGAATTTCAATTTTCTCCTTATCGTCATTCCTCTGCTGATAGGCATTGAGATCATTCTGGCCTGCTATGCATCCTACAAGGCAGAAAAGCACCGCACCAACTGGATAGCAAGATCCTTTGTAATCTTCTTTGTATGCTGCTTTGCCGCAACGCACCTGCTCCACATCTGGGCTGACTATGCAGAATACGAGCCAATCACCGATCAGGAAGCCACCCTGCCCCTGTCCTATCCTATGACGGCAAAAAGCTTCCTGAACAAAAACGACTGGCTCATTCTGCCGCAGCCCGACAAAATCACAGAATACAATTATCTGAACTATCCCCTCAGTCCAATCAAATTCAATCCGAACAATGCAAAGGATCCAAGCTACCTGCTGATCACAGTAAAGGATCTGTCCTATGAAGCCGCCGATGAAAACAGCATGCCTTATCTTGCGTCCATTCGCGGCGAGGCTCTTGATTTCACAGAGCATTATGCCAATGACACAGATACTGGAAACTCCTGCTTCAGCCTGTTTTACGGTCTCAGTCCGCAGTACCGCAGACACTTCACACGTTCACAGGTAACTCCGCTGCTTATTGATGAGCTTCAGAGGCACTCCTATACCATCAACAGGATAATATCATCATCCGGAGGGAAACCTGAAGAAACAGCTGTTTTCACAGGACTCAGAACAAAGAACGGCGGCTATGAGAAATCCGACGATGCCGCCGTCTCCTCTGCGACAGCCTACATCGCTGCAAACTGGAACAGAAACACCAAAAATGCAATGTATGTTTCTCTTGAGGCACCGGCACTTGTTTTTAAGTCCGGAGGATCAAAGGGTGAAATCAGCCAGAGAATTCTGAAACACTACACCGCAGCCCTGAAGAAAACAGATGCAGGAATAAAAAAGATCGTAGAAGCTCTCAGGCAGACCGGGGAGGACCAGAACACCGTTGTTATTATCACGGGACTGACCGGTAAATCACTGACTCAGGATCAGCAGGAACCTGATAGTCTGTCATACGAATCTCTCCATGTTCCACTTCTGGTTATTCATCCCGGTTACAAGGCGGATAAAATCTCATATCTCACGTCCCACACGGATGTCGCACCGACCCTGCTTGTAACGGATCTTGGCGTGACGAGCTCCATTTCTGATTTCTCCAACGGATATTCACTTTTCGGGCAGGATCGTGACAGTTTTATTCTTGCAGGAAACAACAGGAAGGTTGGAATAATCGAAGCGGATCAGATAACACTTTTCAGCAAAAAGGGAACCTATATGGTTACCGACAGTAAAAAAGGCGATAAAGCCACGGAATCTAGTATTACCATGCAGACGCTCGTCAGGGTTACTAGACAGCTTCATAAATTTTTCAGAAATTAGGCAAAAACAATGATTGTTGAAATTAACAGAACAAATGTCCAGAGCTCAATTGTAGACGGCTCCGCCGGCAGATACGTGGTGGTATACTCCTTTGATCCGGAGGATGAAAAAACCGCAGCGCTGACCTCCTCCCTTTCCGTCCAAATCGGCGACAGCGAGAGTATTACCCTGGCCAAGGTAAATCTGAGAGAAACTCCAGAACTTTCAAGAATGCTCCCAATATCAGCTCTGCCTTCACTCATAGTGATAAAAGACGGCAAGATGGTGGACAGTCTGGAGGGAAATGAAGTCTACACGGGGGTTGATGCGTTTATAAAGAAGTTTCAGCCCAAAGAGGATGAGCTTCTGTACAGGGATGCAGCTGACAGTCTGAAAAACGAAAAGCTGGACGCAGCCATGGAGAAAATACAGGCAGCCATCGCCATAAATGACATAGCCCTCTACAGACTTACAAAAGCTGAAATACTGATAAAGCAGAACAAACTGGAGGACGCCGAATCAATTATCGGAAATTTATCCATGCAGGAGCAGCTGGATAATGACGACTACTACAAAACACTTCTTTCAACCCTGAGTCTTGCCAAGCAGGCTGTGGCTGATTCTCCGATCGAAGATCTCAAAAAGCAGGCAGAGGCAGATCCGGACAATCTTGAACTGAAAGTCGAACTGGCAGTACAGTACAACAGGCTGAATCAGAAAACCGAAGCTCTGGATCAGCTATACACCGTGCTGAAAAAAGATTTAAACTACGGCGAGGCCAAGAAGACTTACCTGGATATACTGGAGACCATGGGCAGCAGTGCCACTGTTTCAGGCTACCGCAGAAAGCTTTATACCCTGATGTACTGAAACAGATCAGTTAGCTCAGTTTAGATGTCTCTGATATGTTTCCGGATCTGCTGAAGACGGTTACAGAACAGAACAGAATAATAATGAAGCCACGGATTTCCGAGGCTTCATACCTATGTTTTACAGCTACTCATCAAAATCCAATCTGAAAAAAAATTTAAAGGATCACCCTCTAAAATTAATTCGGATCGCCTTGAGCATTCCTCTGGAATACCGCATTTCCTTTTTACCTCCCTTTACCCATTACCCACATTTAATTCACTTTGAGAGTTGAATCTGATCCTTGAAGGATTTTTTTGCTGGCAAGTATATACATACGTTCGGCAGACTCTTCTTCTTTCAACTTC
>CADBNP010000276.1 GCA_902796095.1 uncultured Aeromonadales bacterium
CGTATATTTATATTATAAGTAATTGTACTAAAACGTGATATACATCACAATTAGCAAAATCAACACTTTTCCTGAACAGAGCCTTTCGTTTTACAAAATTAACAGAAGAAAACAGATAATCAGACAGTGATTATTGAAACACACAAAAAAGCCGGTGAAGGAGAAACACCGGCATGGTACCACTTGTAATCTGACAATAAGGATCAAACAGGAAGGATATCGTTCGATTCCATTTCCTTCTTGACGATTTCATTCCAGTTGGCTGGCTCGAGCACTTCAACATGAGTGCCAAACTTATCCAGGAACCACTTCATTTCAGCAACACCGCACGCATCAAACTCAACAGTAATTCTGCCTTCAATATCCTTTGATGTCTTCTGACGCTCGGAAGGTGTAACAAACTGATAGTTATTGAGATGAGATGATGCATAGGCATCAAAGCGCCACTTCATGTGATGTACTTCCTTGCTCAGGAAGATACCAAAACTGTTGTAAATGATATTATCAACAGTTTCCTTTGGATCCAGTGCAAAGTAGATATTCTTTGGTGGAAGAACCTTGCGCGGCTGAACCAGACCAATGATTGATCCATCCTCAGCTCTTCTGTGGTAAGGTCTGCGGGTATCAGCCTTCTTGTAATCAAGACAGGTTACTATGTTACTGAGTTTGAAAAACTTGTAAAGAGTCTCTTCACCCTTGTTGCCGCGGATAACATCAATATCGGATTCTTCCATATGAACGATATTGGCATCCTTGGTAAGTTCTGAAATCATTTCCTCCGGAACGACCTTTGCAACAAGGTACTGAGTGTTTCCGTACAGGAAGCCTATAGGTGCAACAAGATACATCTTTCCGTCAGGAGCGTTATTGCTCTTGTAGAAAATCTGACATACACAGTGATCATAGATGTAAGAATTGAGTCTTCCTACCAGAGCCTCGTCAACATCAAAATGAGGACCGCGGAAACGAACCACACTGGCCTTGCTGCGAAGGCTGGCTTCAGTATTTGATTCATAACTGCTCTTCTTTTTCTTCGAATCATCAGAAGCTGTGATCTTTGAGAGAAGTCTCTTGAGATCTGCCCTTACAGTCTCCGAATCAGAACCGAGAAGATCAGGCGATTCATTGAAGAAAGAGATCGCACGCTCCAGAGAAGATGCATCTGAAGGAGTGAAATCAAAGCTGTAGTTTGAGTTCTTTGTAAAATCAACACTGAAATACTTGTTTCTGTTCGCTCTCCTTACCATGAGATAGTTAGGAAACAGTCTCATCACTGTGGTAACCCATCTCTGAGCCGTACGCTTGTTGATATTGAAGGCATCGCATATGTCATCATAGCTCATGCCATCCTGACCGACAGCACACAATCGATTCAGAAAATCAATGTTAAGAGTATTCTTCGTATTTTCAGTATTGGCTTTTTTAACCATTTTTCTCTCCCTTTTAATCAGCAGTCAGATTGCAGAAATTCTAACTATAAACGCTTCATTTTAAACATCAGTACTTACATACTGAACAGACCAATTATTACAATCTGCGAAACTGATAATATAGCATACTGACTGCCGTCCTCAAGAGACAGTACAACTCACACACTAATTACAAATATCAGAGTGATGGGATCAAACACCATACATCAGCTGACAACAGCATTGTAATCAATTGCATTTTCAGAAAGATAATACTACCCTTCTGATTAACTCAAAACTATTTGAAATCAAACGGATCCTGAAGAACAATCGTCTCATCCCTGTCAGGACCTGTAGAAATTACTGCAAGTTCCATTTCTGTAACCTCCAGCAATCTTCTAATGTAATTTTTAGCGGCATCAGGAAGTTCATCCATGGACTTGACTCCATAAGTTGACTGCTTCCATCCAGGCATGGTTTCATAAACAGGTTCGATGCCCTCATAATCCGCTGCAGCCATAGGGGATGACCTGATAATTTCACCGTTTTTGCGGTAGGCAACACATATCTTAATTTCATCAAGATCGTCAAGAACATCAAGTTTGGTCAGACACAAGGCTGATATTGAGTTGATCATGATGGATCTTCTCATGGCAACAGCGTCAAACCAGCCACAGCGACGGCGGCGGCCAGTTACAGATCCAAACTCATGCCCCTTGGTACAGAGATATTCTCCGATGGCATCATTAAGTTCGGTAGGGAAAGGACCGCCTCCCACTCTGGTGGTGTACGCCTTGGCAATTCCCAGAACATAGTCGACATTACGCGGACCGTATCCGGCACCGGTGCACACACCGCCTGAAACTGTGTTGGAGGACGTAACATAAGGGAAAGTACCGTGATCTATATCAAGAAAAGTTCCCTGCGCACCTTCGAACATTACCTTCTCGCCATTCTTTCGCGCCTCATCAAGAAGAAGGGTAACATCACATATCATGGCGGTGATAACAGGAGCGTATTCCTTCATTTTGCTGAGAGTCTCCTCATAGGAAACCTCTTCAGCATGATAGTAATTCTTGAGAACAAAGTTGTGATAATCCATCACCGACCTGAGTTTCTCGGCAAAGACATCCATATCACGAAGATCACCGACTCTCAGACCGCGACGGGCAACCTTATCCTCATAGGTAGGACCTATTCCCTTGCCGGTGGTACCGATGGCCTTGCTGCCAAGTGCCTTCTCCCTGGCATGATCAAGAGCAGCATGATACGGCATGATCAGTGAGGTGGCGTCAGATATGCGAAGACGGGATCTGACTTCAAGACCGCAGCTCTCCAACTCACCTATTTCGCACATAAGAGCTTCCGGACTCAGAACAACACCGTTTCCAATAACGCATATTGCATCCTTATGGAGTATGCCGGAAGGAATCAAACGAAGTACAGTTTTCCTGCCGTTTACAACCAGAGTATGACCGGCGTTGTGACCGCCCTGATACCGCACAACATACTTTGCACGTTCCGCCAGTAAATCAACAATCTTACCTTTTCCCTCATCGCCCCACTGAGTTCCGAGAACTACTACATTTTGACTCATCTATCCCAATTCTCACACAAAAAATATACAATTATTTTACAACAATTTGACCGGCATTGCACAGTCAAATATAACTTTATCCGAAACAATGCCATACTACATATAAAAAAATCCCGGAAACAAAGCTTCATTCCGGGACTTTTACGATATTATTTCACTGAATCAAAATTCTCAAAAAACTCGCCTTCAGGCTTTACAACAATAATATTGTTGCCGTTCATCATGCTCTTCCGGTAGGCACTCATGCTCCTCAGAAAATTAAAGAGATTCTGATCCAGCTTGTAGGTATCTGCATAAATCTTCACAGCCTGGGCATCACCGGCACCCTTTACCTCCTTGGCATTCTTCTGAGCGGTGGCGAGCATTACCGCAACCTCCTTGTCCACCTCGGCGCGGATGAACTCAGCCTGCTTGATGCCGAGGGCTCTGTGCTCCTTTGCTACCGCATTTCGCTCTGCACGCATACGTTCGAAGATCGAGTTGGAAACCTCCACAGGAAGATTAATCTGCTTGATCCTTACATCAATAACCCGGATGCCGAGCTCTGATGAGCTGGCTGAATTAAGCAGAGCACTCTGCATAACCTCGGCTCTCTCACCGGAAACAATCTCCTTGATGGTTCTGCTTCCGATTTCGGAACGGAGTCCGTTGCTGATTTTGTTTTTCAGCAAATCCGAGGCCACAACATAATCACCGCCGTTGGTGGTAAGAAAGAACAGTGCAGGATCCTCTATCTGCCACTTTACATATGAATCTATGATTAGATCCTTCTTTTCAGATGTTACAAAACGATCTGCAGATGATTCCATTGACTGGACTCTCACATCAAGAGTCTTGACAGTTTCTATCAGAGGCAGTTTGAAATGAAGTCCCGGCGAATAGATCCGCGGAGGAGCGTTCTCATCATCAGCTCCGCTGTCACGAACCACCTTTCCAAACTGGAACACTATACCAACCTGCCCTTCGCGGACAGTGAACAGGGAAGCTGAAACAGCGAGTACCATAAAAACCAGAACCGCCAGTAATTTCTGGATCATTTTCTTCCTCCTTCTGCATTTTTAGACGGTCTTTCAGTAAGCTTATCTATTGGGAGATAGATAAGTGAACCTGCGGCATCCTCCGGCAGATCAACCAGCACCTTGTTGTTTGAGGAATAGATTTCCTCCATGGTCTCGAGATAGATACGCTTCTTTGTCAGAGTCGGTGCATTGTTATACTCCGGAAGAATAGCCTTGAATCTTGCAACCTCACCCTCGGCATCCAGAACTACCTTCTGGCGGTACGCCTCTGCCTCTTCTCCAAGACGCTGAACCTTACCCACAGCCTTAGGCTTGATTTCTCTTGCATATGCCTCGGCCTCTCGAATATAGCGCTGTTCGTCTTCCTGGGCGGCTATGGCGTCATCAAACGCATCCTTAACCTGATCCGGAGCCCTTGCCGGAAGCATGTTCACGTCAAGGATCGTGATGCCCATGTCGTACGGCTTGATAATAGCCTCCATGGCACTCCATGTATCCTGCTTCACCTTCTGGCGGCCCTTTGTCAAAACATCATCCATTGTTGTATGACCAACCACATAACGAAGAGCACTGTCTGTAGCCTGCATCAGACTTTCATTCGGATTGGTTACAGAAAACAGGTACTTGTAGGCATCAGAGATCTTGAACTGAACATTAAGTTCAACCACAACCACATTCTCATCCTTGGTGAGCATCATGCCGGAGGAGGAGAATGACTGAACAGACGTAATGTTGACAGGATAAACCTTGTCAATAAAGGTAGGTTTCCAGTTAAGACCCGGCTGCACCGTATTGACATATTTGCCAAAACGAAGAACAACACCGCGGTCTGATTCCGAAATGGTGTAGAAGCCGCTTAAAACCCATAGGGCCGTCAGAAGCCCAATAACCACCAGAACAACAACCTTGCTGCCGTTCAGAAAACTAAGATTTATATTTCCTCCTCCGGAACGACCAGATCCGGACGGAGCGTCGCTTGGCTTCTTCCAAGGCATATTCATTCATCCCTTAAGATATAATTATCCAACACATTACAGTTTCTTTTATTCAACTGATTGAAATCCGCCTCCGGCATACGGACAGACAGCAGATTTTCACCTGAATCAGTGTATTCATCTCCGACAACAGCATGAAGGCGGTAAAACTCAGCTCTGATCCTGCCTGCTGAAACCGGAAGCAGCAGCTGTAATTCTACTATATTTTTCCTTGTCAGTTCAGTAACAATTTGAAGCAGCAGTTCAATGCCGGAGCCGGTCGAAGCCGACACCCAGACGGCACACGGACGCCCGGAACCGTCATACTCCGCATGAGGCGTAAGATTCTCATTCAGGTCGATTTTATTGTATACCGTAAGTCGCGGAACACCTCCTGCACCGATTTCCTCAAGAACCAGATTCACCTGTTCAATGTTATCCTGCATTCTGTCATCGCAGGCATCCACAACATGAAGAAGAAGAGAGGCATCCCTGGTTTCCTGGAGAGTCGCCTTAAAGGCGGCGACAAGATCATGGGGAAGATGACGGATAAAACCCACCGTATCCGCAAAAATGACTGTTCCACCCTGAGGAAGATCGTATTTTCTAAGCGTCGGATCCAGTGTTGCAAAAAGCTGATCTGCTGCATAAACACCGGCATCTGTCAGACGGTTGAAAAGAGTGGACTTGCCGGCATTGGTGTACCCAACCAGGGACAGCACCGGAATTTCCCTCTTCTGCCTTGACTTTCTACCGGATTCACGCTGAACTTCTACTTTTTCCAGTTCCTTCTTTATAACAAAAATGCGTTCATTCAGTTCACGTCGATCAAGTTCAAGCTGCTTTTCTCCGGGACCGCCGCGCAGACCGAAGCCACCCTTCTGACGCTCGAGATGAGTCCATCCTCTTACCAGACGTGTTGACTTATACTTCAACTGGGCAAGCTCGACCTGAAGTTTGCCTTCATAGGTACGGGCCCGCTGGGCAAAAATTTCAAGGATCAGTGCCGTACGATCAATAACCTTGCAGCCAACCTCCCGGCTAATATTGCGTTCCTGAGCAGGAGAAAGGGGATTATTGAAGATCACAAGATCCGCAGATACGGCGGCAGTCAGAGTTTTGAGCTCATCTATTTTGCCGGATCCGATAAAAAACCTGGGATTTGGAAGATTGCGACGGCACACCATCACATCGCATATTTCAAGATCTGCTGATACGGCAAGAAGACGAAGCTCGGAGAGATCCTCGCATTCATCTGCATTTGAAAGAATTTCAGAATGAACCAGCACAACCCTGAGCTGTTCCGTATTACTCAAGGCTTACTCCGGAAGACAGAACTGACATGGATACTGCTAAGACTCCTGCTCAGCCGTGCTATCTGCACGAAAAACATGTATAGGCTTGGCAGGCACTATGGTAGATATGGCATGTTTGTACACCATCTGCTGACACACATTGTTCTTCAGCAGAATGACAAACTGATCAAAGGACTCCACAAACCCCTGAAGTTTTATTCCATTAACCAGAAAAATAGAAACCGGAATCCTCTCCCGGCGGATCTCATTCAAAAAAGGATCCTGAATCAGCTGTCCTTTGGCATTCATACCATGCACCTCTTGAAATTATTATTTTAGGCAGGTTTTTTCTGCTGCACAACTCTGTAGAACACAGACTGCGGACAGGAGCCGGCAGTCTGAAAACTGCTGTAAACGACGTCACGGCAGCAGCATTTTAATTTTGTAACACAGAATTTTTACTTCATCAAGATCAATCGTCATCTATGACGAAACGTTGCGGAAACGGTCATTAATCTGCCGCATCACCGACCAGAGCAGATGATCTGCATCAGTAAGAGGCAAACAAACATCTTCCGGCTTGCAAACCTAATTTGACGAATCACTGACACAGGATGCACCGAACCGCTGTCTGTTAATCCGGTTCATGGCATACTCAAAATTGGACTCACAGCCCGGTATCAGTCTGTCCAGAGGATATTTCCATCCTCTGAGCCAGGTTATCTGCCTCTTTGCCAGCTGACAGGTAGCTACCTTCGCCCTGAAGATCATCTCATCAAGATCAGTCTTTCCTTCAAGATAAAGCATACACTGGCGGTAGCCGACAGCACGCATGCTCGGAAAATCATGATTCAGATCGGTTCGACTGAAAAGTTTCCGGCACTCCCCGATAAATCCGTCCTCCAGCATCCGATCAAACCGCATACCGATTTTCCTGCGCAGTTCCTCACGATCATCAGGCATAAGTGCCAGCTGTACGGAAGGCTGAGAAAAAGGGTGACATCCGCTTTTCTCTGTCAGCTCCGTAATTGTTTTTCCACTGATGAGCTTTACCTCCAGTGCCCTCATTATTCTCTGCTCGTCGAAGGGTTTTATTCTCTCTGCCGATACCGGATCCATCTGTTTGAGCCAGCCATGAAGATTTTCAATTCCTTCCTGTTTAATTTTCTCCTGAAGCTTCTGCCTGATTACCGGATCAGACTGGGGGAGATCGGAAATTCCGCTGAGAAGGGCATTGAAATAAAGCATGGTGCCTCCAACCAGCAGAGGTATTTTTCCCCTGCCCTGGATATCTTCTATCAGTCTGAGGGCATCATCCCTGAAATTCGCGGCAGAATAAACTTCCGACGGATCCCTTATATCAATCAGATGATGAACAATACCGCAGCGCTCCTCCATCGACGGCTTGGCGGTACCGATATCCATGCCCCTGTAAATCAGAGCTGAATCGACACTGATGATTTCAGTGTTAAGTTCCTGTGCCAGTCTGATGCCGAGAGCTGTCTTCCCGCAGGCGGTCGGTCCCATCAGACATACAATGAATCTGTTATTCCCTGACATTCTGATCCTTTATCAGCTGTTCGGCATCCAGTCTGACCGCCCTGTCCTGACTGTTAAAAAAAGAATCAAGATCAATTCCCGAATTAAAAAGCAGATTGACTGCATCAACCAGAGCATAGGATCTCTTTGCAACTGCTGCATCTATGATCGCAATTCTTAGAGTTTCCTCATCAATGGTACCCTGCTCAAGAGCATCTGAAAGAACTGCCAGCATACCTGCAACGTCATAGCGTCTGAGACAGTCAGGAACACAGACAATACGGACTGTATCGCCCCTGAACTGCAGTGAAAAACCGAGGGCTGACACAGTATTCTCATTCTGTCTTAGAGCCTCCGTCTGTCCTGCTCCCGGCTTCAGCTGCTGAGGAATTATAAGAGCAGAAGACTGAGAGCCTGTTTTATATTTGTCTTTAAGACAGATTCGATCAAGATCCCGCAACCGGAATATGTAAAGATTCTGTCCATAACCCGCACATGCACTGTTCTCAGATACACCGTAAAGAACTGCCACCGGTGCAGATGCAACAGTTTCAGGATCCTTCCGCTCCGCTGCTCCCTTGCTATCTGAAGCCGACATACTGCTCATCCAGTCTGCATATGCATTAAAGGCTCCGGATGAACCTGTATTTGAAGCCCCGGTAAAATTTCTGCAGCCGCCGGAAGAACCGGATCCGGAAGATCCGTATGAACTACGGTCAATGCCTGAAAAACCGGAGAATGAACCGGCAGCAGATCCTGAATTAACTTCACCCGAAGCACCGGAGTTGTCATCAGCAGTTTCACATGCTCCGGCAGCACACTGTATGCCGTCCCTGGAATTCATATAATCATGGTGATTTTCATTCACCGCCTCATCCGGAGCAATACCTGCCATGGAAAGGGCCTGATGGACAGCAATAACAAAAAAATCGTGAACGGTACGCTGATCCGCAAATCTAACCTCATGCTTCGTAGGATGAACATTGACATCCACTTCGGAGGGATCCATTGTCAGGAAAAGAACATAATTTATCTTCACCTCACGGCCGTAAATTTCTGTATAAGCCTGACGGATGGCGTGCATTGTATTCTTTTCTCTGATAGGACGACCGTTGAGAAACAGAAACTGAGCCTCCACATCAGTGCTCTCATCCGGTTTCGCCGGCAGAACAAAACCTGAAAGGGACAGACCGTCGCGAACCAGATACACATTAAGCAGATCAGAAATAAAAGCCTTTCCGAAAAGAGTAACCAGACGCTGCTGTCTCTGCTTCTCCTCCACAGCCGGCGGAAGACTGAAGAGAGTCTTTCCGTCACTGACAAGGGAAAAAGCCACAGGAGCATTGCCCAGTGCAAAGGTCTTGAACAGATGAACAATATGCTGGATCTCGGTGCGATCAGACTTTAAAAACCGTCTTCTCGGAGGAACATTGAAAAACAGATCCCGAACTGTAATGGTTGTGCCGTCGGGATGTGATGCCGGCTGTATGTCCGGCTCTTCAAATACCCCCTCAGCAGTAATCTGCCATGCCTCTGACTGATCATGAGGCTTGCTTGTAAGAGTCAGTCTGGAAACAGAGGCTACAGACGCCAGCGCCTCCCCCCGGAAACCGAAACTCACAATGGCAGAAAGATCATCAACATCCACAATTTTGGAAGTTGCATGACGTGTAAGAGCCAGTGCCAGCTCATCCTTCGGAATGCCGCAGCCGTTGTCCCGTATTTTTATGAGAGATTTACCGCCGCCGGCAATTTCTATATCGATTTTTGTCGCACCGGCATCAAGAGAATTCTCAACCATTTCCTTGATAACAGAAGCCGGACGCTCCACCACCTCACCTGCTGCAATCTGATTTGTTACAAGAGGTGAAAGCACTCTGATAGTCATATCTATTTCTTCCTGCAGCCTTCCACCCTGTAACGCGGATCCTTAAGATGATCTCTTATGGACTGGTAGATGGCATTTGCTATTTTCTTCTGATGATCAGCCGATGTAAGCAGTTTCTCCTCCCGCTCATTGGATATAAATCCTGTCTCCACCAGAATCGACGGAATATCCGGAGCCTTCAGTACGGCCAGAGATCTTTCATCCGGACGGTACTTATGGAGCGTTGCAAACCTGGACATGTAGGTGATAATGCGGTTGGCCAGATCATATCCGGAGTCTCTGGATTTGCCGGAGGTGAGATCAATAATCATATTCTTCATATACTCATTGCTCTCGCCATTCGCCGCAGTCTCCTCAAGAACCTCGCTGGCACCGCCCAGAAGAAGGGAGTGCTTGGCATCAGAATTACTCATCTTCTGGTTTTCCCGTCCTGCACGATCATTGTTGAGAACCAGAACGGAGGCACCTCTGGCCGATTTATTTGCTGCGGCATCCGCATGAATTGATATGAGAATATCAGCATTTGCCTTTCTTGCCTTTTCTGATCTGCTGTCAAGATCAACGAAGATGTCAGAATTGCGGATCATGACAGCCCTCATGTCCGACGTGGCATTGATCATCTTTGCCAGCCTTCTGCTGATGGCAAGCGTAACATTCTTCTCCTTGTGACCGGACGGACCTGATGCGCCCGGATCCTTTCCTCCATGTCCCGCATCTATTGCTATGACAATCTTACGTTTTTTGCAGCCGTTCCTTGTATCATCAGATTTTTTATCCTGTCCCGCCGCAGCCTTTTCAGCTTCAGCTCTTGCCTTTGCTTTTGCTTCAGCTTCCGCTTTTCGTCTGTCGGCGTCAGCCTTTGCCTCTGCCTCCGCACGGCGTCTTTCCGCATCGGCCTTTGCTTTTGCTTCAGCTTCTGCTTTTCGTCTGTCGGCGTCGGCCCTTGCCTTTGCCTCTGCCTCC
>CADBNP010000277.1 GCA_902796095.1 uncultured Aeromonadales bacterium
CCGATGTGGAGCGGGAACTGTCCGGCGTCAGATTCTACAGTCTTGATGATGAGACCATTGTTCGCTACGAGAACACCAACCGGCTTGAACTGCAGTACCGGGTTGCGGAGATTAAGACTCCGAATGCAAAAGACTCCTGGGAAGTGGCGGCTGTAAAGGAGAACATGGTTTACGATGTTCTTGCAGACGCGTCACGGAGACTTGCCGAGGTGGAATCTCCGGAGAGTCTGAAGAGGATCAGAACAAGGTTTCTTGAACGGGAAAACATATCTGATCCGAAGAAAATCAGTGAGGTGATGAGTCGTGAACTCTATGCCGAATCAGATCCCGCATGGATGAAAGAAGTTCGTGCGTCCGGTGCCGGAGTTGTTTTCTGTCCCCGCACCATAAAAACTGTAGGCAGTGTCACCAGTGTTGCTGGAAAACTGCGACCGGTGGTACGGGATGTCGCATTCTTCTACAGCGGTGTTCCTTCCTCTGTGCAGGACGCCTTTATTTCTGGACGAACCAATCTGATGGTTGCCACCAAGGCCTTCGGCATGGGTATCGACAAACCGGATGTCAGATACGTGGTTCATTTCGATGCCCCCTCTTCGCTTGAATCATTTGTACAGGAGGCAGGAAGAGCCGGCCGTGACGGCAGGATGGCTCTGGCAACTGTCATGTATGCACCGAAGAAATTTATGCAGACTGATCTGAGACGCTCCACTACGGAACTCAGGACAGCTGACTGCAGCACCAACATGTATTTTTTCGACAACAGTTTCCTTGGTGAATTCTTCGAACTGACGGTGCAGAATCTGGTGATCGACTCTGTTCCTCTCACCATGAGCAATGAGGAAATGTTTGACGGCTTCTGCGTCGGGGATCCGACATTCAGAGTAAACTACGGCAGCGTGCACGGACTTGTCACCTATATGTCTGACTACGCCCCCGGCACCTCTCTCATCTATTATCTCGGGTATGAACCGAAAAATGTGACGGCTGTTCTGAGGGAATACAACAAACTTCTCTACCGGAACAGGCTGCCGCTTTTTAAATGCTTTGACGGCAGTGAATCCCGCTATTATGACAATGCCGGCAGAAAGTATGTGAAAAGCATCGGATCCGCAGATTATAAGCAGGCTCTGCAGAAGGCAATATATCGCCTGTGTGTTATCGGTGTGATTGACGATTTCAGCGACGAATATGCGGGATGGTTCAGGATCAGAACTGTGTGCCGTGATCCGGAGTACTATTTCAGGAGTCTGAAGGCCTATTACCGTAAATATTATTCTGCTGATCGAGCCACCGCCATAGTGAGTGAACTGAAGGAAAAGACCCTTGATCAGAATATGCTCGTTAATAAATACGGAACCGGTATCACCCGTAAGATCATTCTCTTTGAAATTATCAGAGCATGTCTCGGGAACCTGACCTCCTTTGCCTACAACAGCATTGCAGACAAGCGAAGGCGTGCAATTGCAGATATGGAACATTTCTGCAGCATCGGCATACAGACTGGCAGGGACTGGAAGGAAATCAATGAGGAACTGAAGGACTACATATACTATTACTTCAATTCCAAGTATGCACGGGAGGGATACGAGGTTTACGACGCACATGAGGGCAGAGAAATCGGCATGAGCCTTCGTGATGATACCAATGTGGATCTGCACAGCGAACTGGAGATTACATCATTTGAACTGGTGCGCAAGTATCTGAGGGTGGTGGATGACGACATCGTCGGAACAGGATCCCAGAAGGACAATGTCAAGCATCTGCTGGGTGCAGTCAGACTTATACGCCGGGCATCTGCGGAGGTGAATCATGCACTGTCTCTTCTGAATGTTTTCTGTTTGATTTTTCTTGAGCAGCAGAATACGCCCGCCCTCGAGGACGAACTGTGCAGGGACTATCAGAATGTTTATGAAAGATACAGAAATGCAGGATGTCTCAGTTATCTTGACGAGTTCAGGAAAATTCTGGGCATGGGTGCTTTCGACGACGAGCAGATTGCATATCTCAAAAAGCTTCATGTGCTCTCTGCTCTCAGAACGGCAGGAAACAGCTTCGCAAAATTTTCAAAGGAGTTTCAGTCAAAGTGATAGATGAAAGAATTGAACATACTCTGAAAGAAATCGAGAAAAATCTGAAAGGTGTGGAAAGTGCAAAGGCACTAGTAAATAGGACGGTTGGTGCCTTTGATGAGGTACCGGAGAACCTGTCAAAATGTGCCGATGAGTTTTCCCGGATCAGTCTGCATATGAACCAGCTGCTGCAGCTGGTTCGCGATGAATACGGGAGCAGCACTGAAGCCTTCATTGCAGAACAGAAGAGAATGATTGAAGAGACGGGCAGGGAGGTTCAGGAACTCAAGAATCATACCGCCGAGATAAACCATTCGCTGTTTGGCGAAATTGACAAAATTCTGGAGATTTCAAGAGAAAAACTGCTGGAGCTTATCAAACTGGTGTCGGATGATGCTAGCAGAAACATCAGTCTTTATGCCGACAGTCAGAAGGAACTTGTACAAAGTGCAGCCGATGCTATCTCTGAGATGAAAAAAGCGCCGGAACTTTGCAGAAGCGAGATGGCGATAAAGGTAAATGAACTTTCTGAGGAATGTAAACTGATTGTTTCAGATATCGGCACTGCTGTAAAAGAATATTCAGAAAATCTGGACAATCTGAAAAATGACATTGTGAAGAAAATTCTGCTCTCCAACATGAAACTTTCTGAGTCTGTCACTGCGGAACTTGCTGACAGTCAGGAGAAAAACAGACAGTCGGCTGAAGACACAAGAAAAGTAGTTACTGCAGTCGTTAATGAAAAAATTGACGCCGGACTGGATACTCTGACTCAGTCTCAGAACAGTATGAAGCAGCAGCTGATTGCCGATTTAGGCAGAATGAAACAGACACTTCTTGATGAAAACGTCAGCATCAGAGATCAACTTTCACAGATGAAAAAACTGATTGTTCTGAACACTGTTGTCATGACCATAATTCTGCTGGTGCTGATTGTACGCTGATGCACTGTGTGACTGAAACTGGTTTTCAGACTTGGTTTGAATAAAACTTTCCCAACGATTGATCTATACGTTCAATCTTTCAAACAAATCAAGGTGATAACTAGATTTGTTGCCTA
>CADBNP010000278.1 GCA_902796095.1 uncultured Aeromonadales bacterium
CCATATAGCGAACGTGATTCTTGGCCAGCAGATTGTCAGTAATATTGCTGACGGTGTACCCCTTCCGCTGCAGATCTCCGATTATTACATCAAGCTCTGATTTACCGCCGTTAAGCTGAACACTCATGAAAATTGAAGCAAGTTCATTGTGTGAATAACGGTAGTTAAACTCGGTAACGTAACGGTTGCCAAGATTCTTGCACAGTTCAAGGAATGCACCCTTGCGCTCAGGAATGCCAATGGAAAGAATACCTTCCCTTTGTTCACCAACCTCGCAGCGTTCTGAAACAAAACGGAGAGTATGGAAGTTAAGGTTGGCACCGGAAAGTATCGCCACCATTTTCTGATCACGGCAGCGGTTCCTGGCCACATACTTTTTGATACCGGCAAGAGAAACAGCACCTGCAGGCTCTGCGATTGCCCTGGTATCATCAAAAATATCCTTCAGCGCGGCACAAATCTCATCGTTGGATACAGTGATGACCTCGTCAATGTTTTCCTTCAGCACCCTGAATGTTTCATCTCCGATACGCTTAACGGCAACACCGTCGGCAAAGAGTGAAACACGATCCAGAGTCACGATTTCGTTCTTATCCCATGCAGCCTTGAGACATGCCGATCCCTCCGGTTCCACTGCTATAACCTTGATCCTCGGTAGGATCTGCTTGAGATACACGGCAATACCTGCAGCAAGTCCGCCGCCGCCGACCTGTACGAATACATGAGTAATATGGGCATTCTGCTGCAGAAGCTCGCATGCAATGGTACCCTGACCTGCTATAACATCAGGATCATCATAAGGCGGGATCAGAGTAAGGTGTTCCTCACTTGCCATCCTTCTTGCTTCAGCATAGGCTTCATCGAAATTTGATCCGAAAAGAATAGCATTGCCGCCGAACCGTCTTACTGCATCAACCTTGATGTCGGGAGTAGTTTTTGGCATAACGATATTGGTTCTTACACCGAGTTTTCTTCCGGAAAGAGCAACACCCTGGGCATGGTTTCCGGCAGATGCTGCCACAACACCCTTTGATTTCTGTTCAGGACTGAGCTGGGCTATTTTGTTGTAAGCACCGCGCAGCTTGAAAGAATGAACAATCTGCTCATCCTCTCGCTTAAGCAGAATTTCATTACCAAGACGATCGGAAAGCTTATCCATTCGCTGCAGAGTAGTAACCTTAACCAGATCATAAATCGGGGACAGAAGTATCTTTCTTACGTATTCAGCCCACGAAACAACTTGTTCGGTCATTTTAAAATCAGTCCTCCAGTTTGCTCTTGTCGCGTGCGGCACCCTTGTCGGCACTTGATGCGAGTGAAGCATATGCTCTCAATGCATAGGAAACAACACGATCACGATTAACCGGTTTCCATGCCTTTGCCCCCTTTGCCTCCATTTCAGCCCTTCTTCCGGCAAGTTCTTCTTCGGATACATCAAGCTTCACAATACGGTTAGGAATATCAAACTCAATAATATCACCGTCCTTTACCAGACCGATGGTGCCGCCTGAAGCAGCTTCCGGAGAAACATGCCCAACAGAAAGTCCGGATGTGCCGCCGGAGAATCTGCCGTCAGTAATAAGGGCACACTTTTTACCGAGACCCATAGACTTCAGATATGACGTTGGATAAAGCATTTCCTGCATGCCTGGCCCGCCCTTAGGTCCTTCGTAGCGAATAACAACAACATCGCCTTCTTTTACCTTGCCACCCAGGATCCCGCTTACCGCAGCCTCCTGACTCTCATAAACAACAGCAGGACCGACAAATTTCAGAATGGATTCATCAACACCTGCGGTCTTGACAATACAGCCGTCCTCAGCAAGATTGCCATAAAGTGTGGCAAGTCCGCCATCCTGACTGTAGGCATGAGCCTTGTCACGGATACAGCCTGAAACACGATCAGTATCAAGTACATCGCTGTAGCAGTTCTGATGGAACGGAGCATTATTAACCTGTCCTCCCGGAGCAGCAAGATACAGTTTCTTCACATCATCCGAAGGAGAGTTCATGATGTCGTAACGCTCAATCAGTTCACCGATAGAAGAAGCGGAAACATGCAGAGCGTCTCGCTTAATGAGATCCGCGCGGGCCAGTTCGGCAAGAATGCCCATTACACCGCCTGCACGATGCACATCGGAAACGTGATAAACATTTGTTGAAGGTGCAACCTTGCAAAGATGCGGTACAACACGTGACAGACGATCAATATCCGCCATTGTAAAATCAACGCCGGCCTCCTGGGCAACAGCCAGAAGATGGAGCACAGTATTGGTTGAGCCGCCCATGGCTATATCAAGTGACATGGCATTTTCAAAAGCAGCCTTGGTTGCTATGGAACGAGGAAGGACCTTCTCATTGTCATTTTCATAGTAGTCCCTGGTCATTTCCACTATGCGGCGTGCAGCCTTAAGGAACAGTTCTCTGCGAGCCTCATGTGTGGCAAGGAGAGAACCATTGCCAGGCTGTGAGAGACCCAGGGCTTCTGTAAGACAGTTCATTGAATTTGCTGTAAACATTCCGGAGCAGGATCCACATGTCGGACAACCGTGAATTTCCGCCTGTTTGATTTCCTCATCAGTATATTTAGGATCAGCGGCCATAACCATGATATCAATAAGATCCAGCTTACTGTGATCTGCTACCTTGACCTGACCAACCTCCATAGGACCGCCGGATACAAAAATGGTAGGTATGTTGAGACGCATTGCAGCAAGCAGCATGCCCGGAGTTACCTTGTCACAATTGGAAATACATACCAGAGCATCCGCACAGTGTGCACGACACATATACTCCACGGAATCAGCTATGATTTCACGGCTTGGCAGAGAATAAAGCATACCGTCATGACCCATGGCAATGCCGTCATCCACAGCAATAGTGTCAAATTCCTTTGCCACGGCACCGTTTCGCTCAATCTCTTCCTTAACTAACTGACCGACATCATGAAGATGAACATGCCCGGGAACAAACTGAGTGAACGAATTTGCTATTGCGATAATTGGCTTGTTAATATCCTCGTCCTTTGTTCCTGTTGCCCGCCACAGAGCTCTGGCTCCGGCCATATTACGTCCCTGGGTTGAAACGTACGAACGATACTTAGGCATAATAATCTCCTAATAAAAAAACAGCCTATTATTAAAATAAGCCTCAAAGACAATAAAAAAAGGGAAATTAAATGAAATCTCCCTTCCCTGTATTTATATATCCTACTTGGCTACCGGTGTAAGCCAGTTATATCTGTCCTCTACCTTTCCATGTACATAGTCAAAGAAGGTATTCTGCAGATGCTCGGTAACAGGTCCGCGATGACCCTCTCCAACCTGGCAGTGATCAACTGAACGTATAGGAGTAATTTCTGCTGCAGTACCGGAGAAGAAAACCTCATCCGCAAGATACAGTGCCTCACGAGGAAGCAGCTCCTCCTTGACGGTATATCCCAGATCCCGGGCAAGAGTAATGATACAGTCTCTGGTGATGCCAGGCAGAATTGAACTTGTCACAGGAGATGTATAAATTACCTTGTCACGAACGATAAATACATTTTCTCCGGAACCCTCGGCAATATAACCGTCAACATTCAGTGCTATTCCTTCAGAGAATCCGTTGCGATGAGCCTCTCTGGCAATAAGCAGGGAGGAAAGATAATTGCCTCCGGCCTTTGCTGCTGTAGGGATAGTATTCGGAGCAAGACGGTTCCAGGATGAAACACATACATCAATTCCGTTACGGAGACCTTCTTCACCAAGATAGGCTCCCCAAGGTACTGCACCGATAATAACCTCAACCTTGTCAGACTTCGGCATAACACCAAGACCCACATTGCCAATAAAAGCAAGCGGTCTCAGATATCCTGACTTAAGATTATTCCCCACAATAACCTGTGCACAGGCATCAGCAATCTCATCCTGGGTGTAAGGAATGTTCATCCAGTATATTTTTGCTGAATTAAAAAACCTCTGCATGTGCTCTTTAAGACGGAAAATCTTTGTACCGTTTTCCGTATCATATGCTCTGATACCTTCAAATACGGAAGATCCGTAATGCAGAGCATGAGTCATAACATGAACCTGAGCCTTATCCCATTCAACAAGTTCTCCATTAAACCAGATATACTTAGTTGTTTCTGCCATTGTATAACCCTGTACTTTTCAAATAATTCTAAAAATCTACTAATGCCGGAAATCCGACAAAACCCTGAAAACCTTTTCCCTCGCATTTTTTTACATCGCATATCCATCGAAAAATACGACAACGGATCAGTACAGTAAAAACACGAAAACAAACGCACCCTTCGCACCATTTTAATACAAAGATATATGGTTGTTTATATGCAACAGAAAAAAAGAAAACAGGACCCATTATCAGAACGAATACTCCAGACAACAGTTCCTGTAACAGTTATTAAACAGTGCGATTTAACCTGACAAAAATATTCTGAAACACTATTCTAATCAATGGATAGTAACATATTTGCTGATTTCATTCAAATAACAGCTTTATTTTTCGTTATTTGTTAACAGAGCAGGATGCGACAGGAATAAAACTGAAAAAATGTAAAAATAAAAAGTGCCGGACTCTTTTGAGAAACGGCACATTAAAACATATTCAAATATCTGTTTTTCAGTTTTTAGTAAGCGGAATATTATCCTTTTCAAGCAGATACTTAATCAGGAGTTCGACCTCATTCTTTTCTGCCTTGAGGATGATGTACTTATGGTTGATCATGAGAGTTGGAACACCCTTAACAACGGCTTTATCCATTTCTGCATTGTAGGCGGCAACCTGACTGATAGCAACAAAACTGTCAAAGGTCTCCAGGAACTGCTGCTTATCAGCTCCGATGTAGGCAATAATGTCGCCAAGTGCTTCAGGATTATAATCTGTCTTGTGCATCTGATGTATCTGATTGAACAACTCATCACTGAATTTTTCCTCAACACCCATAATTTTTGCCGCAGCAAAAGCCCTCTGAGACATAGGTCCCATTTCGCCGCCTAAAAAGGCAACCGGATTGATGTTAATCTTTACCTGCGGAAATGCAGCTCTTATCTGGTTTAAGACGGAACGGAACATAAAGCAGTGACCGCAGTAGAACGACATAAATTCAGTAATTTCCTGTATTTCAGACAACTGATTTGCTTCTACTACTCTGTAGTGTTCACCTTCCTTGAATGGCTGTTCATCAGCAATAGCTGCAGATACCATTACAAAGGAAAGAAAAATTCCGCAAATAGATTTAATAAATTTAATCATATAAACCTCAAAAGAAAAAAAGCTTCAACAATTATGTATGCTTTCAACTGAAGAAACCTTTCGGTAAACGTCATAACTGCTGGATAACTCACCAATATGATAGACGATTCATTAAAAAATAAGTTCTGTCCTAAAGATCAGGATGATGAATAATTGAACCATCTGAAAATCGCAAAACTTATATTTTTAAATCAGGTACCAGTTAACAGAAACCCTTATGGGATTACAACTATTAAACTTGAACATACTTGCAGTTCTACCAGAAGCAGAAACTTATATGCAATCAGCTCGAATTTCTACCTGGTCTCTGCCCATTTAGATACACTGGCATACAATGCAGCCAGATCTCCCTGCTTTACAGGAATATCACCAATCACAGACTTGAAATAGCGTCTGAGCAGTGTATTGGAGAATCCGAAATATTTTGCTCTCCTTAAAACATCAGTAACATCTGCACGGGTAATTTTAATTTGCTTGGCATCATCAAACAAAGGATTTTCATATATATTTCTGACAGAAAGAAAAGCCATAGCCATACAGACAAAACAAAAGGCTCTTATTCTGACGGCATACCACGGAAGGCTGTAAAGAAATTCCACAGCATAAAGAAGATGACCTAAAGTTACAGAAACTTTCTCTCTGATGAAATCAATCCTGGTCTGTTGATCCATGGACATGATGAAGTTTTTGACTTCCTCAGGATCATTATGATTGACAATATTGAGGGGCAGCCAGCAGACGCCTCTTTTGGCATCATCCCAGATGTCCTTAAGAATATTTGTCATCTGCAAACCCTCTCCGAAACAGACGGCAAGCTGCAGCGCATGATCATGATTTTTTGAAAAAGGTTTGCACTTTGCCATAAAAAGTTCAGCCAGCATTTCACCGACTACACCTGCCACGGAGTAACAGTAAACTTCCAAATCATGCTGAGTTGTAATTACATCATTAGCCTGCTGTCTGGCCATACCGTCACTCATGATGATAAGAGTACGGGTAATAATAGATACTATATTTGAAGGAAAGGTATTTAGTCTTTCAACGACATCAGGAAGTTCAGCCACAAGATCCAGCTCATATGTATTATTAGAGCCCACCAGCTTTGAACGGAGTACTGATGTGAATTCCTTAACATCAATTTCACCCCTGACAGCCTTTGGAAACTCTCCCAAATACTTGATCTTGTCCTCATGAGACAGAGCCGGATCATCCTCAATCGTATCGCAGATTCGGCACAGAAGATATGCCATACCTACATAATCCTCAAGAGGCATACTTAACAGGGGGATGGTCAGGGCAAAAGTTCTGGAAACAAGCTGCAAATGTTCTTTTTGTCGGTTAAATGAAAGCATAGATTATCCACAGTAAAAACACGTGCTCAATAATACCACAAGGCAGGATAAGCACAAATTAACAAACAAAAAAAAAGCAGGCATAAAGCCTGCTGATTATGTTAAAAGTGGCGGAACGGACGGGGCTCGAACCCGCGACCTCCTGCGTGACAGGCAGGCGTTCTAACCAAGCTGA
>CADBNP010000279.1 GCA_902796095.1 uncultured Aeromonadales bacterium
GATATTTTACCTAAAGAGTTTTTGATTTTATATCACCAAAGTGATACTTTGGTATCAAATGCAAAATTGCACAATGGACAAAGTAATTACCGTCTATCACGGTTCAAAGCAGATCGTAGAGGTTCCAGTCTTCGGACTCGGCAGAAAGAACAACGACTTCGGTCAAGGATTCTACTGTACCGGTAACATCGATCTTGCGAAAGAATGGGCCGTCTCCTCACTGTGTGACGGGTTCACAAACCGCTACACCCTGAATACTGAGTATCTGAACATCCTGAACCTGAACAGTCCTGATTACACAATCCTCAACTGGATTGCTGTTCTCGTGGATCATCGTCTGTTTAGCATCAGGACACCCGTCGCAGGAAGAGCAAAGCAATACTTGATCGGGCACTTCGGAATCAACGTAAATGCTTTACGATCTGATCACCGGGTACAGGGCAGACGATTCCTACTTTGACTATGCCGACGCTTTCCTCAACAATGCTATCACTGTCGAACAGTTGTCCCGTGCCCTGCTACTGGGAAAACTCGGAGAGCAGATCGTCATCAAGTCAAAGTTCGCATTTTCAAAAATTAAGTACAAAGACTTTGAAGTGGCGGAAAGGGACATGTACCACATCCTTCGCAAAGCAAGAGACGACAAAGCAAATCAAACCTATCAGAATATCCTGAAAGAAGAATCTGACGGTCTGTATATCCAGGACATAATCAGAGGAGGTATTTCAAATGATGATCCACGCATACCAAGAAACATACCTGAGTAGGGCTCAGACTACACTTGGAGACGCTTTCGACTACTCCATAAACACCTGCCATATTCCCGGTCCGGACTTCATTAAACTATTTACCGCCAGTTCCGTCAGCAGACGAATGGAAAACGGCGAGCCTGCTTATATTTCAGGAAAAAGCGGAATTGAGATCGTATGCGATGTTATTCTGGAATCCACCGGAAAACAACTCGAAGCCGAGCCACAGGAAAACTTCGGTCGTTCACGGGAATACTGGATCGGCTGGGCGGTCTGCTACTATCAGTGGTTCTCTGCAAGAAACTACAGGGACATCTTCAAAGTACTGTCCTATGAAGATCTGACAAGCATGTACTATCCCTTCACGAAGCTGACATTACAAAATTCGTAGATATTGCAGATGAAAAGATGCGGGAGCATTTCAGGGACACCAACCTGAAACGGATCCGCAGCTCCTACGGCTGCACGCAGTCTGAACTTGCCAAACGTTCCGGTGTTACACTCCGCTCGATCCAGATGTACGAGCAGCGAAAGAAAGACATCAACAAGGCGAGTGCCGATGCTGTCTACTGCATTTCCAAAGTTCTCGGCTGCAGCATGGAAAACCTTCTGGAGAAATAGAGCCCCAGTCCACAGAAGTTCATGTCAGGCTGCAGGTGATTTCTTAAGGCAGCGTGTCTCATGCCGGCAGATCCAAATTCAGAACCTTAACCCACGGTAAAAAATGTATATGCCGCACACACTAAAAAAGGAGCATAAGCTCCTTTCTGCAACAAATCTGTACTCTAAACAATTCTTTTTGTATTACTTATACTGAGACTGACCGTTGCCCTTAAGATTGATTACAGTAGCGTTACCAGGGAAATCAAAATAATCCTCATAGCCGCCTTCGGTTGATTCAACACGTAGATCAAACTTGTCGAATTCGATATTAACTTTGACGTGAAGAGTCTCGCCAGGGTTGATAACTTCTCCCTCAATAACGTTCTCTTCCCAGTCATCAACCTCTGAATCACTGATGTAAATAGCATTAATAACTGATGATGTAGAATTGATAACATCAATATCAGCGTTTGCAGTAAAAGCAAATAAAGAAAGAACGGAACCAGCAATTAAACTACCAAGTTTCATTTTATATCTCCATAACAAAAGTACCGGAACAAAAATCTATACACAGATTTTGACCTGCAGAAAAGAAATGCTGGAATGAATTGAACTCGCTGCAGTTTCTAAACTGCAGTGCATTTGTACCACAACTGTTCATTTTATGTCAAGAAATCATGTGCATGCATAAATCCATCCTGGAACACATCAGACAGTGATTTTAGTAAAAAGGCTTCATATGAAAGTCCAGGCAAACAACAGTTAAGAAAGGATCTGAATGCCGCCGTCTGCATACATAAACTTCACGTGAACCGTTATCTGTTACATTCAAATTCAGCCGGTATCCGGTGATTATTATGCTACAGCAGCTTAAAATTTTCATTTTTTTTCTTCATACTCCGTTATGATAAGCAGGATGATTTTGATAAATTGTTTTAGGACAGTTATTTACATTTAAATGCAGAATTACTATAATAGTAGAAATAACATACATATGTTTTACCATTTTACACAAAGAAAAGATTTGCCACAGAGCAAAAATAAATTCATCAAAATGTATCACGGCAAACCATCTGCCATTCTCAGCAGAACTGCAGCATGATCCGAAACTCTACAGGAGATACAGAGTATGGTTGAAAATACCAGCAGAAAAAAAGAACAGGGCGAACTTGACGAACTGTTTGAACGGGTTGGAATGTACAGTAAGGGAAAAGATCTGCACGAACTTTTCAAATTCATCAGAAAATTCAGAAAGATGGCTCCCTACAACGCCATGCTGCTTCATATTCAGCGTCCGGGAAGCATCTATGTAGCCTCTGCTGATGACTGGGAGACGAGATTCAACCGTTCCGTAAAGCCGGAGGCCAGACCTCTTGTACTGCTCAAGCCCTTCGGTCCGGTCAAGTTTGTATTTGACGTACAGGATACTGAAGGAACAGAGCCGTTTCCTGAAGAGATTCTCGAACCCTTCAAAATTCCTGATGAGGAGCATGCAGAAGAATGTGGGAATGCGCTGAACAAACTTATATCGCGACTTGCTGCCGACGGTATTTCATACCATGAGTCGAATGACGGATCTGCCTCGGCCGGACGCATTCAAAGAGCAGACATAATGAATCATAGGAAGCAGTATGGCAAATTTATGATGAATATTAAATACAATCTCATAGTCAATCAAAACCTTGGTGTTATGGAACGATTTGTAACAGTAATTCATGAACTCGGACATCTGTTCTGCGGTCATCTCGGAACTCCTGATGAAAACAGATGGATAGATCGGAGTTGTATTGAAAGCCGTACAATTAGGGAATTTGAAGCGGAAAGTGTCTCATGGCTGGTATGTGCAAGAATGGGCATAGATTCAAAGTCAGAAAAATATCTGTCAGGTTATCTGGAAGAAAAAGTGCCGATACCGCAGATCAGTCTTGATCAGGTACTTAAGGCGGCAGGAATGATTGAAGCAAGAATAAACGGCTACGTCAGTCCGTGCAAAAAACTGATATACAGTATTTTGAAGTGATCACGGAAAATGCTCCCTTCATCTGATGGAGTAGAAAAAGGCAGACTCCATAAAATACAGCTCTTGTTGAAGAGAAAAGGGAGGATTTGTGATAAATTAAAAAGTAATTTAAATCACTAAACATTTATCACTGATTTTTTTAGTTGTAAATTTTACTTATGCACAGTTACTTATGAAACTTCTTTCAGCTTTTACTGCTCTATTGTGTGCCTTCTTTAATCACGGAGTGCTGGCTGACAGCTGCGCCGGAAAGCTGGCGGGAACCTGGATTGAAGCCGGCATGAATTCTGAATCGAATACAGAAGGACTGATCCTGGAATTTACAGGAAACAGAGAGATAACAATAAATAATCTGCTGGAAAATCCGGTAACCGTCAGATATGAAATTCCCGAAAGACCATATATGAAGCGACCTGAAAAGGGTGCATTCAGCATTACCTACACTCACAGATACAAGAAAATGTCCTCCGGAATTCTCATCAGCACCTCTTTTACCCAGGAGCTTTACTATCATGAGGAAAACGGACTGCCAATTCTTTCAGAAACAAACTTTGAACATGACGGTTGCGGTCTGATGATTACCAGTGAATATCTGCCGAAGGACAGGTATGTAAAGGGATTTACTTCAGAACTGTCGAAAAAAATCAACGATTCATGCACAGATGGCAGACCGAGAGGAAGGTAGTTCTGGTGAATGTTTCACATAACGAATGGTGGAACACTGAAGAAGCTGTATACCGTTTCAGGCTCACTGCTGAGAGGATGCCGTACACATGGGATCATGATTAACCATGTAAATCCGGACAAAAAGGCATTATGATCACATTCCAGAAAAACTGTCGCTACGCTCTGTATGTCAAAAGCGAAACAGAGATACAAAGGCAGTCAGAGACAAAAAAAGATCGAATCCGCTGACTGCTCGCACTGTGCTCGTCATGAAAATCCTATTTGCCAAGTGCCGTAAGAGCCTGCTCGGAAAGATCCGGATCGACTCCGCGTGGTTCCACTGCCGTTGAAAATACAATCTGAGTGTTTGTAACTCCGAAACTTTTCTGCAGAAAACCTATAAAACCATCAAGCTCCATAGTTGTTTTGAAGGCAACCTTGATCAGCATGGAATAACTTCCGGTAACACAGTTACACTCAAGAACGTTCGAACATGTCTCGATATACTGGTAAAAATCAGGTTTGCCGGTAGGAGGAACCTCCAGATTGATAAATGCTGTTATATTGAAACCCAGCTTGTACTGATCAATCGTTACCGAATACCCCTTGATCACGCCGGTATTCTGGAGTTTTTCGATTCTTGAGGATACCGCCGGTGTGGACAGTTCCACCTTTTCAGCAAGATATTTAAGAGAATATCTGGCATTTTCCTGGAGAAGTTTAAGTAATTTAATATCCGTGCTGTCCAACTGTTCCATATGCTCGTAACACACTCTCTTGTGGAATAAAACTTATTTCCGCGTTTCTGATCCTGTCAGCGGAATACTTTCCTGTTATCCTGTGTCTGTGATTGCTGGATCGGATTTCCTGAAACGTCAGTTATGTTTCAGCAAAAGATCCTGATCCTGCCGGCTGAAGGATGACAGTACAAAGACAGCCGGCAGAAAACGACTAAAACCGATGTGCCGTATTTTACTCCTCGAAGCAGAAAAATTAAAATCAAAAACCGGACAACATAAAAAAACAGAAAACTGTTCCGGGAATTTATTATTCTGCGACACCTTTTTCCCGTTATAATAACAGGTGTACTGAAAAATAAAGATGATCAATGAACCAGAGTGAACTAGACAGACTGAACAACAGATTCATCAGCCACGAGGCGAGATCCCTCTATATTTTTGAAATCGGCAGAAATGCCGATACCTCTATGTCCTACACCGTAGACTACAACCGCCTGACTGAATCTCTGACAGTTTTAAACAGCGACGGCAAGCCAAATTTTATACCGTCACCGGAACAAATCACGGAATACATAAGGGAACTGATCAGCATAAAGCTGATCCGTCTTGCTCCAGGAACTGTAAAGAAATACGATGACTACCACGGACTTACGCTCATTCTTTCAGCTGCAGATACTTCAAGTTCGAGAGCAGCTCCTGTAATGAACTCCGGAGAACAGACCAGCATGCACGCAGGATGGCTGCCTTCAGAAGACTTCAAAACATTGGCACGCATGGGAATGCTAATAGATGCAGGCTACACTGAAAGCGAACTTTCAGACTTCCGCACATACTGGATGGTGAGACCGGATGTCAGATTAACAGCATCCCAGTGGGATCAGAGATTTGTAAGCTATCTTAAAAGACAACATTTTATAGAATCCGACAGAGTGACAGTGTACCGTGAAAGAGTCGGTCTGCAGAGAAAGTAAAAATGAATATGGAAAACAATATAAACGGCCAGCTGAATATTGGCATCAACACATTTAATGACAGATCCCGTAAAAACGATCCGCGAAGAGACTCTGGCGAACAGATCCTGGAGAAAATTCTTTCAATGGCCGACACTTCAAATGTTCCGAAGATTGACTACCAGTCTCTGAAACGGATGAACGAAGCCGAGGCAAACAGGCGCATCACAATTCTCAGAAACGAGCAGCTTTTAAAAAATCCGATGATGATCCAGAAAGATCTGAATCCGAAATGGACGTTTGAAAACATGAAACCAAATGATCCCGCTACAAGGGAGCATCGTCAGAAGGCATGGGATTTCATAAAATCGGTAATGGAGCACTCTGATGAAAAGGATGCCGCAAACCTTCTGATCCTCGGAGCGTCAGGCAGCGGAAAATCATATCTGGCGGGAGCAATTGCTCATGAACTTCTTCTCAGACGCGAGGAGGTTATCTACCGCAGCTTTCCTCAATTAATGTACGAGCTTCTGGATAACTCCAGGGAATCATATGCACGGCATATGATTGAAGAAATGAGCAGCGAAAAAATCAGTGTTCTGGTGCTGGACGACATAATTTTTCAGAAGAAAAAACTGACAGACTTCAGGGCTGAAAGACTTTCAAATATCCTGAGAAGCAGACATAATGCCAACGTCAGCACTATTCTTACTGCAAACTGTCCGATGGAATACCTGGCAAAAGCGATCGGTGACTGGTGCATGAGTGCACTCGTTGAAATCAAACCGGTGATCATTGATTTGAAAAATGCCTCCTACGGCAGAACACTGGGCAATTATGATCTTACCCGCAA
>CADBNP010000280.1 GCA_902796095.1 uncultured Aeromonadales bacterium
ATGTCCGTGATGATGTTCATTACGAGCAAGCAACCTGTCGGAAAAAAGGTGCGGCATGGATGAAGATGTGCCTACTGCAGATCTGTTGTATACGGATTTATCATCATAAGGAACATGGGTAGAAGCAAAGACTGATGTTGCCCCAAGCAGCATGACTGCGAAAGTCACAAATTTAAACCTGAATTTCATAAAAATCTCCCTATTGCAAAGGAACAGTACTTCTCTAAAAGGCGTGAAGATCACGCCAGCAAACAAATAACTAATCCTAAATCACCTAACCTTAGATCAGAACCTAGGAGGAGGAGGCGCATGATGTCCCGGAGGTGGTGGAGGCGGCGCATGATGTCCCGGAGGTGGTGGTGGCGGCGCATGATGTCCCGGAGGAGGCGGAGGCGGCGCATGATGTCCCGGAGGAGGCGGAGGCGGCGCGTGATGTCCCGGAGGTGGTGGTGGCGGCGCATGATGATGCGGAGGTGGTGGTGGCGGCGCATGATGATGATGCGGAGGTGGTGGTGGCGGTTCATGATGATGAGCCATCAAACCCGACGACACTTCATAAATGAGAGGCAGTGAAGCATCAACCACATTTTTATAACCAAGATCCTCATTCACAAACTGACCAGCGTTGGAAACGGTAGCAGCAGCTGACGATGAGGTGATAATAAATAATGCAGCTATGGTGGTAAGTTTAAAATAAGATTTCATAGAATCCTCTTACTGCAAAGTAATTTTCACCTAATTAAAAATAATAGCGTGAAATCAATCACGCTATAAACACATACAACTAAACAAAAGGGCTAAAAAAACTGATATCAGTGTCTGTGGTGACCACCGCCAGGTCCTACTCCTGGTCCAGGTGGGATAACCATAGGTCCATGCCCGCCGCCACCGTGTCCGCCAGGTCCATGCCCGCCGCCACCGTGATGTCCGCCAGGTCCATGCCCGCCGCCACCGTGATGTCCTCCTGGTCCATGAGGACCCGGACGAGGACCCGGACCATAAGGTCCATGATGAGGACCAGGACCGTGATGATGATGAGGACCAGGGCCGTGATGAGGACCCGGACCGTGATGATAACGAGGTCCTGGAGGTGGTGGTGGAGGCGGACGGTGATAATAGCCTGGATCGTCGTAGAAGAAATCATCCTCTATAACAATACATCCATTCAGACTCACAGCCGCAAACATGCAGATTGCAGACAATAAAGATAATTTCATGGATTATTCTCAACCAGTAATATCTAAAACAACTGTACATACATACTTTCTCATTGCTGAAATGATAATTATTCAGAAATTAAAAGGATATCTGTACAGATCCCATAACTCTCAGAAATTATAGCATTACGTCCAAACGGGAAAATGATAACTGATTAGAATATTACGAATAAACTAGTCACATATCACCATTCTCAGCAAGGCTACATATTATGTGACTAAGGGATGCGTAAATTGTTCACGATAATTTACGCAAGGATGTGCATATGCAGGCTGTCGTGCTCAAATACCGTACTTAACCTGTTAAATTAAAGGCATTATTCTACGGAGCAAGACGTTCCAGTTCCCAGCATGTGTCCTTTCTTGTATAAAGAAAACGATCATGTAAACGATTTTTGCCACCCTGCCAGAACTCTATGGAAACAGGTTCAACTCTGAATCCTCCCCAAAATGACGGCACGGGAACCTCCCCTTTGGCAAACTTGTTTTTTAATTCCAGGAACTTTGCCTCAAGCACAGATCTTGCTGAAATAACGGAAGACTGATGGGAAACCCACGCTCCGATCTGACTGTCACGAGGTCTGGAAGTAAAGTAGCTTATAACCTCAAGAGTACTGATCCGTGATGCTCTGCCCTGAATATGAACCTGACGCTCCAGCGGATACCATGGAAAAAGAAGACTGACACAATTGTTGTTTTCTATGTGTCTTGCCTTTCTTGACGTTAGATTAGTAAAAAATACAAATCCCTTTTCATCAAATTTCTTCAGCAGTACAGAACGCTGACACGGCATTCCGGTACTGTCAGCAGTAGCCACTACCATCCCGGTAGGATCTGCGAGTTCAGCGTCAATAGCCTCCTGAAGCCACTTTTCGAAAAGAGGAAGCGGTTCGGACGGCATATCATCTTTTAACAAGGCTCCACGTTCATATGAGCGGCGGATACCGCTGATAATCATAATACCTCCACACAAAAAGTTAAAAAAGGGATCAATGAAACATTGTATCCCCTAGAAATAAAACAGAATTTTCACTGCAAATCTGCACACATGAGGAACTTCCGTTAAACCTCAGTTCACCTGACTGAAAAAACAGGTGTCCTCTGTTCCATCAAAATGAATCTCATTATAATAGACGGTCTGTGCCAGACGATCAAACTCCTTTATCTTGTCTGATCGCGTATCGTTGTCCGCTACCCTGCGGCGAAGAGATTTAACCATACTGGTAAACAGTTCTCTGTTGTCGCCGAAAGCATGAACCATACAGTTGCTGGCAAGATCAATTTCATTTCTCAAATCGCTGATAACAGGCTCTCTGACCTTTCCGTCCTTGCTGTAAAAATCGGCTTTAAAAATATGCTGATACACCTGAGCCATCTGCATCAAGGAATTACGCTGCATCTGGGTCAGAAAATTAAGACTGTCAATATAAGCCTCAACATCGTCCCTTATATCGTTCCTGTTGTCATCAAAACCTAGCATATCTCCACCGCATCCCGCGAGTACCAGAGCTGCGGTAAACAGCAGAGATTTACAAAAAGGTCTTATTGTCATTCTACTTTCTTTTCCTGTTGTTTTTGTTAAAAGATTCAGAGGAGGCAGGTCTGAATGAACAGCGGTTTCCGTTTTTCCTGCTTTTTTCAGATTTCCCGGCGGCAGGAACAAGGCACCTGTCACTGTTACCAATCAGATAATCCTTTCCGCACTTTCTCAGAACATCCCGAATCATTTCATAATTTTCAGGATCATGATACCTGAGAATGGCCTTCTGGATCCTCCTTCTAATCTCGCCCTTTACACAAAATATACCCGGGGTATTATCCTTTATTTTTTCACCGGGATCAAAGCCCGTATAGTACATAGTTGTTGCATTGGATAAAGGAGTGGGATAAAAATTCTGCACCTGATCAACCTGAAGATTATGCTTCTTAAGCCATACTGCCAGCTCAATCATATCTTCATCAGTAGTTCCGGGATGACACGCTATGAAATACGGAATAATCTGCTGGTGTTTCCCTGACTGAGATGAGAATCTTACAAAATATTCCTCAAACTGATCATAGGTGTGAACTCCCGGCTTGTGCATATACCTCAGAGCACCGTCAGCAATATGCTCTGGAGCTACCTTGAGATGACCGCTTACATGATATGTAACAAGCTCTTTTATGTATTCGGGATATAAAATCGCCAGATCAAGTCTGATCCCAGAAGATATAAAAACCTTTTTGATAAATGAAAGCTCTCTTGCCCTGCGGTAAAGATTGACGGCAGGCGACTGATCCGTATCAAGAAACCGACAGACGTTTGGAAACAGGCAGGACTCTCTCCGGCATGACTGCATGGCCTTAAGATTTTTACAGCCCAGTCTGTACATATTGGCAGAAGGTCCTCCGATGTCTGATATGACGCCAGCAAACCCCGGAACTCTGTCCTTTATGTCATTAATCTCTCTCAGTATGCTTTCCTCTGATCTGCACTGAACAAACTTCCCTGTATGGGCGGCAATGGTACAGAAGGCACATCCTCCGAAGCATCCGCGCATACTTGTTACAGAATTCTTTATCATTTCATATGCAGGAATTTTTTCATGATAAGAAGGATGAGGACGACGCTGATACGGCAGATCATATATGAGATCCATTTCCGCTGTCGTGAGCGGGATCGGCGGGGTATTAATCAGAACCGCCCTGTCTCCGTGGTACTGAAGAAGCTTTCTGGCACAGTAGGGATTGGTCTCGTTATGAACCAGATACATGGAATGGGCGTAAAGTTTCTGATCTGCCTTAACATCATCATAGGACGGCATAAGAATATACTCTGCCCTGGCATTCGGATAGGTTGACTCCTCGCGTTCAAGATCTGTGAGATCGGAGTCGGATTTCTTCACTCCTTCCAAAACCCCGACAGGCTCAATCGGAGTGTTTTTTCCCGGGGAGCTCATGTCAATGCCGGGCATGCCTGACGGGGGAGTTCTGACAATAACCGCAGATCCGCGGATATCAGTAATACAGCGGATATCCTCACCTGCATTCAGGCGGAGTGCAAGTTCCACCAGGGAATGCTCGCCGTTACCGTACAGGAGAATATCAGCCTTGGCATCAAAAATCACTGAACGCTTTACGGTTTCAGACCAGTAGTCAAAATGTGCTGTTCGGCGAAGAGATGCCTCGATTCCGCCAATCACCACCGGAATACCCTTAAATGCCTCCCTGCAGCGGTTGGCATACACCATGGCGGCGCGATCAGGACGTGCACCGTTGACATTTCCAGGGGTATAGGCGTCATCATGTCTGATCTTCTTATCAGCAGTATAGTGATTCACCATTGAGTCCATATTTCCGGCAGAAACACCCCAGAACAGCCTCGGAGGACCGAGACGCTTGAAATCTTCGGCACTGTGCCAGTCAGGCTGAGCAATTATACCGACCTTAAAACCGAAATATTCAAGAGTTCTCCCCAGGATAGCCATGGCAAAACTCGGATGATCCACATAGGCATCACCAGTTACAAGGATCACGTCACACTGACGCCATCCCAGTTTTTTCATTTCATCAGCAGTCATCGGAAGAAACCGGCAGATGTTGCCATCACCAATCGGCTTCAACGAAGTCAGTCGAGCATTGAAAGAAGTCAAGAACCACCATGTAAAAAAGTCAGCAGAATATATCCGTACCATGCAGATTGCACAAAAGCAGAGACAATCAACAGAGCCGGCCTAATACTGTCTGAATCAAAAGGGAACTGAACAAAGAAGAACACATCAGGTAAGTAAGTCAACAGCTGCTCCTTCATTTTCAGTCATAAACGAATTTGAATATCAGAACGCGAGAATTCAGCAATCTTATGAATTCCCCGGAGGAAGCAGGAAAGACATCCCTATTTTCTGATTTTTTTTCTTGCTGATGACGCCGCAAGATCCCTGCGCTGCCCCTTGTTGGCATAGGAAAGTCCCTCCAGAACAGAAAAGGCAAAATCTTTGTCCAGCATATTATCGTAGTACTTCACAAAACACTGGGTTGCCCATTCTATATTCCCATCATCCGCCACCAGTTCACCAAGAGCACGCCAGCCGTCAGCCTGATGAGGATTGATCTTGACCGAGGATGTGTAGTTGATAATCGCCTGATTGCGGTTTCCGGACATGTAGTGAGCCTTGCCCAGCATTGCAAATAGCTCATAATCATTTGCTGCAAGATTCTTCATCTTCTCCAGAACCTTAACCGCCTCAAGATATTTTCCCTGATCCATAGATTCCAGAGCCTTAAGCTTGGCATCCATAACCCTGTTCTTTATCTCATCGAGAGACAGTCTGGGACCGGTAGATTCATACGTTGGTGCCCTAGTACTGAAATTTTTAAGTTCCGACTCTGTCAGCAGATAAATCTTATCCGGAGGAGTATCAATCATCGCCATGCGGATGGAATCGGGAACATTGAACCTCCGGTAGTAATCATTAAGAGAGACAGAAACGGCCCGTGCATCTGAACTGTCCTTGAACTTGAGATTTGAAGCTCTGTGCACACCTAACTTTGATCTCGGATAGGCAGTTCTCGGAGACCCAGCCGCAAATATGGAAATACAGGAACTGAAGCAGTGCATACCGGATTCAACAACAGTGGCCATTTTCTTGTCAGCAATAAAATTGCCAATCAGGACTCCCTGCCCCAAATCGCCACCGTTGCTGTTCAGCACTACCATAAATCTTGCTATTCCACTCCGGGTCATCTGCTCGTAGACTTCCACGAATTTATCATAATCACCGTTCTCCACATCCCCGCTGAAGTGAATTGAACCTATGCCGTTGTCAGTATAGCCTGTGGTAATCTCTGCAGCAGAAACAACACCGGACAGAAAAAAGGAACTTACGGCAGAATATACAGCCAAGCGTTTAAGTAATTTCACTTAACCTCCCCCGAAGATGCAAAAGCACGAATAAAAAGAGTATGATTCTTATGAGAAATTATAGGCTATGTTCAAGAAAAGTGTTGATCTTATCTTAAACTGCTAAGGAGTAATCATAACCCGCAGGCTTTGACTTGAAAGTCAAAA
>CADBNP010000281.1 GCA_902796095.1 uncultured Aeromonadales bacterium
CAGAAGATCATTCCGGAATTTACCAGAAAATGCGTGCATACAGCGGTGAAGAACGGTGACAGCAAACTTAAACCTGTTGAGAAGAATGCCCCCTGCACTGTCCATGAGGGTAATAAAACAAAGAAGGACGACCCAACACCTTTGAAATACACCACATATGTGCAGAAAGGAGATGATATTCTCTTCGTTCACTCCGCCGATCCGGAGTTTGACTGCGCCGGCACAGAACCGGCCGAAGATGATGAATATTGCACTGTTGTGTACCGGCGTGCCAAGTAAAGTGTAAAGCGGGGAATTTGCATGCTTCTCCTATATGGCAATATAGGTGATTCATGCAAGATTCATCACTTCCCTTTAACCTCGGGAACTGCAGGAAAAATCTGTCATCCGCAGTACTCAGATTCCCGGGGTCTCCCCCTCTCCCCGGTTTCCCGCCCAGTGCGGACAGTGTCTGCTGTCATTGACAGATACGCCACATAAATCTAACTGCACGGCAGAACACGAAATATCACATATGCACCATTGAAGTATTCAGGAACCCGTCAGTCTTGTGTCTTTCCTCTGCAGCAGATCAATGACGGTAAAGATCTTTTAGTCTGCTGATTTCCTGTCTGATCCTCTTTTCAGAAACCGGATATCTGGTGCCTATACCCTGGGCGTAAAGTGATACCTTGAACTCCTCTATCATCCAGCGCAGCTCCTTGATTTCCTCAGGCACGGCATCCGGTCCCGCAAATCCGAGAGTAAGATCCTGCTGCTCCTTGTGCAGAGCATCCAGCATCTCCATTCTCACCAGATCCTGTCTTGAGTCAATCTTGATCCTGTCTGTACGCCTGTCAAGAGCTGTAAGGTATCTTCTCAAATCATCAAGACGTTCATATCCCGCTTCCGTAACAAAGCCTCTGTGGATCAGAGATCCCAGCTGTGCCCTGACATGGGAATAGTTCAGTGCTGTTCTTAAATCAAGACTTCCCTTAAGCTTCTTGTTGATTTCATTGTAAATCACCAGGATCTTCTCCACACGCTCTGCGGTTACAGCCGTTGTCTCGTTAATATCCCCCCGGATCCCGTCTCTGAGCTTTATAAAATCATCCCTGTTCCAGACCGGAGCGCCATGGCTCTTCATCAGATAGTCAACCGCAGCTCCGATACAGTCGTTAATCAGATCTGAAATACCTCCAACGCCGTGATAATAAAGACTCAGTTTTGTCTTGTTCGGCAGTCTGGCATGAAGATAGGCCACAGGGTTTGCAATACTGAGCATAACCAGACGGCGTATGCCACGCCACAGCATGACCATCTGCTCTGTCTGATTGTCGCAGGTTACAATACGAACCGAGGTGCCGTCATCTCTCAGAGAAGGATAGGTTATGATTTCAAGTCTGTTGACTCTTGTGCTGGATGATTTTCTGATTTCACCAAAGGTCCAGTCCGTATAGACTCCGTCATCAGTTTTGTTCCTGACAATCTCCTGAAAATTGGATTTCATCCGCTCGTCAAGAGACTGCTTCAGAACCTCGAGGCTCCTGCCCTGCCCTATGCAGTGATTTTTTCCGTCCACCACGGCAAAATTGAACTTAAGATGTTTAGGTAGAGCCTCAAGATTAAAATCCTCCTTCTTTATTTCAGTACCGCCTGCTCTGGTCAGACATGTTTCTATGTCCTTCCACAGAGTTCCGGTATCCGGGCTGATGGATTCAAAAAGAAACTTTGCATAGGTAGGAGCAGGTATGAACAGTTTCCTCAGATTCTTCGGCAGAGTTCTGATAATTTCCGTAAAGAACTCCATGCGGAGACCCGGAACTATAAATTCAAAATCCCTGGCTTCCACCTGATTCAGAATTGAGAGGGGAAGACGTATGGTAACTCCGTCATCATCCGCAGTCGGATCAAAATGATAGCTCAGCCCGATTTTATAGCGTTCCAGCTGCATGGTATCCGGATAGTCTTTTTTATCCGCAAGCTTGCTGCGATCGCTGATAAGAAAATCCATGTTGAAATTCAGAAAATCAGGTTTCTCTCTGCTCTTCTTTTCCCACCATTTTTTGAATTTAACCCAGGAGCAGACATCCTCCGGGATCCTCTTTTCATAGAAAAAATACAGATCGTCATCACTTACAAGAATATCTCTGCGGCGGGCCTTGTCCTCCTCCTCAAGAACGCTTTCCACCAGACGCTGGTTATCTCTGAAAAACTTCATCTGACAGTCCAGATCTCCCTCCACCAGTCCGTGGCGTATAAACAGCTCACGGCACAGTGCCGGCTCCACATGTTCATACTGAACTGTACGTCCGTTTACAACAGGAAGTCCGAGAAGCGATATTTTCATATCAGCCAGCACGGCACCGCTCTTTTTTGACCATCTGATTTCAGAATAGGATCTCTTCAGGTAGTCACCGCCATATTCCTCAAGCCATTCCGGCTCTATGGCGGCCACGGAGCGGGCATATAACCTTGAGGTTTCAGTAAGCTCCGCGGCAATGACCCACTTTTTACCGCGACGGTGAAGTCCAGAGGTATATGCTATAAGAAAACGGGCGCCTCTTGCTCCGATATATTCGCTGGTTTCCGGTGATTTCATGCCGGCATGGCTTATCATGGCAGAAACCACAGATCTGTGAAGAGAGGCATAATCGGCTTCGGCCTTATTAAATTTAAGTGAGAGATCCCGGCAGGATTTGGTCAGCTGACGGTGAAGATCCTCCCATTCCCTGATCCGGAGGTAGGAGAGAAATTCCCTGCGGCAGCGTTTCCGAAGCTGGGAGTAGCTTTCCGAGGAGATCAGATCCTGAATATACCGCCAGAGATTCAGATAGCTCATAAAATCAGAATTCTCATCCGCAAAGCGCTGATGCATCTGGGAAGACGCATCCTTTTTGCTGAGAGGCCGTTCTCTCGGATCCTGAATGGAAAGTCCGGAAACCACAACAAGCATTTCACTGAGACAGCCAAGTTCCGAAGCTGTAAGGAGCATTTTTGCCAGTCTCGGATCGGCTGGTATTTTTGCTATGAGTCGGCCGATCTGAGTCAGCTGATCCTTCCTTATGGCACCTATCTCCTCAAGGGTGCGGTAGCCGTCGGATATCAGTCTGCTGTCTGGAGGATCAATGAAAGGAAACTCCTCCACGGCACCAAGCTTCAGCGTCATCATCTGCAGAATAACCGAAGCCAGGTTAGTTCTCAGAATTTCAGGATCTGTGTATTCCGGACGTGAACTGAAATCTTCCTCGGAATAAAGTCTTATACAGATGCCGTCGCTTGTACGGCCGCAGCGTCCGCGTCTCTGGTTGGCACTGGCCTGGGACACGGGCTCCACAGGAAGTCTCTGAACCTTGGTTCGCGGAGAATAGCGGCTGATGCGGGCTGTACCCGCGTCAATCACAAACTTGATCCCCGGAACGGTAAGGGAGGTTTCGGCCACATTGGTGGAAAGGATCACTCTTCTTCCGGCATGTGGAAGAAAAATTCTGTTCTGCTCCGCTGCAGGAAGTCTGGCGTAAAGAGGCAGAATTTCCGTATCCCTAAGATTCTGCCTCCCCAGGAAATCAGACAGCTCCCATATGGTTCTTTCACCGTCCAGGAATACGAGAATGTCACCGTAGTCGTAGGATGAAAGTTCCTCAATGGCAAGGAGCACGGAAGTATAAAGATCTCCGTCCGGATTCTCTTCGCTTTCAACCGGAGGACGGTACAGTGTTTCCACCGGATATGTTCTTCCGGCCACCGTTATAACCTTTGCATTGTCAAAATGAGACGAGAACCTTTCCACATCTATGGTGGCGGATGTAATGATAAGCTTGAGATCCCTTCTCTTCTGCAGAAGCTTTTTCAGATAGCCGAGCAGAAAATCGATATTTAGACTTCTTTCATGAGCCTCATCAATAATTATGGTGTCATAGGCATCAAGGTAGCGATCTGAAGACAGCTCTGAAAGCAGAATACCGTCAGTCATGATCTTGATCAGGGACTCCGGTTTTGTCTCGTCCGTAAAGCGGACTTTATAACCCACTGCCGTCCCGGGTTCGGTGCCAAGCTCCTGACTGATACGCTGGGATACTGTCCTTGCCGCTATTCGTCTCGGCTGGGTATGACCGATGTAGCCGTACATGCCGCGCCCCGCCTCAAGACAGATTTTGGGAAGCTGCGTAGTTTTGCCGGAGCCGGTATCACCTGCAACAATTATTACCTGCTCTTTTTTTACCGCCTCAAGGATCTCCTCTTTTCGTTCACTGACCGGCAGTTCCTCCGGATACGTTAAAACAGGGACAGACGAGATCCGGAGATCAAACAGGAACTTTGCCTCGTCGCACTCCTTTTCAAGCTCTGCCATAAGTGCCGGATCTGAAAAATTTACAGACTCCAGTTTTTTGAAAAGTCTTCGGAGACGGTAGCGATCTCTCAGCAGGCAGTGGCGCTCTATAATATCCCGCAGTTCTTTAACATTCATTGTAAATTCAGCCTCCACAGGCATTCGTCAGTCATCCGGAATAACTCAGGCAGCAGACAGAAAAAAATCCGGCAGTTGTTCCGATCGAGGGTTAAACGTTTCGGTTAAAGGTTAAATTTACAAGATCATGATGACATTTTCAACCAGACCGAAAGTATAAGCATTCTCATACCGTATCCTGGAAAGACGCCCTCACTGCTGGGTCGTAAAACAGGGTTCTCTCCTGCCGGACAGGAAACGCGGAATTTCCGCATCCGGGTTGAAGCAGACTATTTTCCGGGACGAAACCGGGAAAGGTCCTTTCGCAGACAGATCCAAAAACATATGAGTTCGAAGGAAGATTTCCGCCTGTCACGACGGAACAGTCTTATAAACCGGAGAATATACAGGTTATAATCCTCGCACGTTTTTTGCATAAAAACACAGCAGCGGCAAATCAGCAGAGTTCCGAATGATTAAAAATCAGCTTTCTTTTGAGCAAAAGCGATGATGAAACGAGCAAAATTAACATTAATCTCTATATGAGAACTCTGTGCTGTTGTAAAATGAAACAGGAAATCTGAAGCAAAAATTGTGCATATTCTCCTGCGGCGTATGCAGACGTAATAGTCTGAAAAAAACGCTGTTCCGGAGCATAAAATTTTTACAGGTATTAAGATGGTATACATAATAGTTCTGTTTGTCATACTGTTTGTGGGATTCTTCGCATATACATCCTACTGCAATATCAAACAGGAGCAGGAAATTGAACGCAGAAAGAAGATAGCCCGGTACAAAAACATAATAAATGACATGGACGAGCTTCTTCTGAATGCCAGTCATATTCCGTATTCCAAAAATCTGGTTCTCATGCTGCAGAACAGGATCCTCTTTGCTCTCAACAATATTCTGGAATGCAATCCGTCCCTTACCTCCATCAGAACAAGAATTACCGACATAAACAACCAGATAGAATATGTCAATGCCAACTATAAGTCAGGCGAGGATAATCCGTTTATCCCTCCGAAGGACGACCGGCAGGCCATAAGCATGCTGAAAACCATCAGCAAGCTGAGAAAGGTGGCACGAAGCGAACACAACCGCGGCAAGATTGATCCAAAGGCGTTCATAACCGAAGATCGACGTCTTGAAATTCTCAGCATCAAAATCAACATATCAAGTCTTATGTACCACTGCCGCAATGCGATGGCTGCGAGACAGTGGGGAACTGCAAAGCAGCTTATCAACAAGGCCCACTCAATAATCAAAACCGTAACCGAAAAGGATCCGTGGCTTGAAAGCCGTGACAAGGAGTTCTCAGACATGGATCAGACCATCAGCAAAGAACTGACAGCAATGAATCAGAAGGAAATGAAGGACATCAAGGAGAAGGAGCATGATGAACTTGATGAACTTTTCATGCCTAAAAAGAAATGGTAGTCTGAAACATCCATCCTTTTCACCCGCTGCGTTCATCTGACATGAAAAGGTCAGGGACAGTTCCTTAAGATATGTCTTCCGCAGAATATGCAGCAGCAACATCAGACAGTTAATCACCAGACAGGGTAAAACAAATTGGAGAAACTAAAATACGAACAGCTGGCAGCTGATTTTAAATTCGACTTTTCCGTTCTCAGCCAGGCGGAGCAGATAGGTCTGAGTTCACTGCATCCGAGAGTAAAAAGCGGATTTTTACGCATAAACGGAAAATCAAATTTGGGAAAAAGCCAGGTTCTCATACTTGAAGGATACCCGGGTGTCGACTATGAAAACACCGTGGCACGGATGATTTCTGAAAACGGCGGACTGGAGCCGAAGCGTCCTATTTACGATCTGTGTTATGCTGAAAATATCTTTAATCCTCTGCGTCCCACCTGCATCGAGCTTACAGCAGGCTCCGGCGTGGATTTCTGCGGCAGCGTATCAAAGCTTCTCGACAAGCTGATAAACCATGTGGATGCGGAAAAGCTTGTAAATAAAATCATCGAAAGTCAATCTGGACTTCCGGAGGGAAGCAGAGATACCCTTGCCGGCTATCTGTCGGCTCTCTCGGCAAAGGTCCTGAAGGGTGAACCGTTTACCAACGAGGTTATCATCAATCTCATGGTGGCTCATGAGAAAAACACCGTTCCTGTAATATACGGCCGGGACATCAACTGGTATACCCTCTTCGGCAAGGTAAACTATCTGACCGAACAGGGTACCACCTACTCTCACCAGAATCTTCTTGAACCGGGACTTGTAAGGCTTGCCAACGGAGGTTACCTTGTTCTGCCGGTTGCCGAGCTGGTAAGACAGCCGCTGCTGTGGTACAAGCTCTCCAACGCGCTGCAGACAGGCTCTCTGGACTGGGTCAACAATTACCAGGATGGAACAAGCATCGTTCCTTTCTTTGAACCTGAACCAACGGATATTAATCTTACCGTGGTGCTTACCGGTGACTATCTCGACCTAAGCGAATTCTACAGTCTTGACATCAATGCCCTGGAAGAAATCGATCTTAAGGTCAGCATGGATCAGACTATTGAGGCGGACAAGACAAGAGAATTTCTTGGTTATCTGAACATGATCCGGGAAAAGTATGATCTTCTGGATTTTTCCGGAGATGCAGCCGGACTGATATGCAGATATGCCCAGAGAGAATGCGGCACAAGAACTCAGTTTATGATAGTTGAGACAAGACTGGCCTCCATCATGAAACTGGCCAGTGACATTGCTGACGGAAACGGATCCGAAACTGTTGAAAAAGCCGATATGGAAAAGGCGATTGAAGAAAAGAGATTCCGCACCGGAAACATTGAAAAGGAATCCACCCGAATGTATGAAGAAGGCAAAATCTTCATTTCCACAGGGGGAAGCCAGATAGGTCAGATCAACGGCATGAGCGTTGTATCCACCACCGGCACTGATTTCGAATACGGAGAACCTCTCAGGATCACTGCCACCGTGCATGCCGGAGACGGAGACATCTCCGATGTGGAATACAAGGCAAACCTGGCGGGTCAGATCCACCAGAAGGCCATGATGATTATCAACGGCTTTCTGACCAACAGATTTGCGCAGCAGTACCCGCTGCCGTTCTCCATTAATCTTGTTTTTGAACAGTCCTACAGCGAGATAGACGGTGACAGTGCATCTCTCTCAGGTCTCTGTGCCGTGCTTTCAGCTCTTGCCAATGTGCCGATCCAGCAGAATTTTGCAGTTACAGGTGCACTTGATCAGTTCGGTCACGTACAGCCTGTTGGAGGTCTTAATGAAAAAATCGAAGGCTTCTACCGGGTCTGCAAGGTAAAGGGCATCAGCGGAAACGAAGGCGTAATCATTCCTGCTTCCAATCTCAACCAGCTGATCCTTAATGACGAGGTCATGCAGGCAGTAAAGGATGAAAAATTCCATATATACACTGTGAATACTATTGATGAAACTATCGAAATACTGACAGGTATAAAGGCGGGAGACTTTGAAGATCCGGAGTCCATATACGGAAAAATACAGACCCGCATACTCGAAATGAACATCAGAAACAACGGCGGAAATCTTAACCAGGGGACGTCCTTCTGGTCGCGCCTGTTCGGATAGGACAGAAGTATTCAAAACGGCTGATATCACAGGACAAATTGAGAATAAAATACGTAAGGTAAACTGTGCTGACGGACAGGACGGGACTTTAGGACATAAATAATAAAAAGGCAGAAGCAGGTTCAGCTATATGTGACTGCTGTACCATGTCACCTGTTTGGATTACCTGCCCTGCTGCAACCCGTTCCGGTTTGCTGGTGAACTGACATTTGCACCAGTTCAGATCTGTCGCGTGCGATCGTTCATCCCGGAACACTGACAAAGAGTAAATAAACATCTCCTGATCAGGGAGCTGACACCTTTTCATGACAACTTTAGGAGTACCAACATGACAGAATCAACGAAACCATCCCTTTTTGAACGCGGTATAACATCATTCAGCAAGGAAGATCTGCTGGCATGCTCCCGCGGCGAACTGTTTGGTCCGGGCAACAGTCAGCTGCCGGCTCCTAATATGCTGATGATTGATCGCATTACCCAGATATCATCTGAGGGAGGAGAACACGGAAAGGGATTTATCGAGGCGGAGCTGGATATCAGTCCTGATCTGTGGTTTTTCGCCTGTCATTTTCCCGGTGATCCGGTAATGCCGGGATGTCTCGGACTTGACGCCATGTGGCAGCTTGTCGGTTTCTTCCTCGGATGGCGCGGCGGTCAGGGAAAAGGCAGAGCCCTCGGCGTCGGAGAGGTGAAATTCACAGGTCAGATCAAACCTTCCAATAAAAAGGTTACCTACCGTATAGACTTCAAGCGTGTTATAGAGCGCAAGCTGATTATGGGAATAGCAGACGGCAAGGTTCTGGTTGACGGAACTGAGATATACCATGCAAAAGATCTGAAGGTTGGACTGTTCGTAGAGCAGTAAAAACAGGCAGACGAGATGTTCTCTGATGCAGGTGTTCATGGTCTGGGATCGATTGCGGATCCTGGACTAGTCAGGATTGTTATGGCATGTTTTTGGGTTTTAACTGCAATCCTGTTTCAAAACCAAAGACTGCCTTAACACGAAAACAAACACACTGCATGCATGTTCTATCTGGAATCTAAAAAGATTATTCTTGGTATCTGTTAGGCTGTCAAACTTAAAGCAGCAGGTGAATTCGGATGGGTCAAAAGAGAAAACGACAGACTCTGCTACGAATCTAATCGTAAATTCATAATTTAGTGCTGTAATTCAGACAAAGTTTCATAACTCCTCAGGAACCTGATCAGCTGATCCAATCTCTTAAACTAATCACGCAACCAGAAAATACCTATCTGAAAACGACATACCGCAAAATGTTTTTAGTCGACATATTAATCTATTGTTGTATAATTCACTGCTAGATTGATCACAATACATAGGAACTAAAGTGAAGATTAATTTCAAATGGAC
>CADBNP010000282.1 GCA_902796095.1 uncultured Aeromonadales bacterium
GATTGATCAGGTAGATGATACCAGATATCTCCGTTTTGCCTTTTCATTTAAAGGCACGAAATCAGAAGCGTATGCTACAGTAGGTGACGGTGTCCTGTATATGAATTATGCCGGCGGCAGCAGGGATACGCTGAAATTCAGTTATCGCGACGGAAAACTGATCCTTAAGCCAGGGGCAGGTGATGAGTGGGTTTTCAGTAAAAACTAGACGTTCCGGAATGATATGTTCCGGAGGATTGTCAGTCCCGGTTCAGGGTAAATAAGTTTGTTAAATTCGAAAGGTGATCATATATGGGTTATTGTCTTCGTTGGGTATATGTTTTTCTTGTTCTGATTCTTTCGGTTTCGTTCAGCTGTGTATCGGCAGCAGAGGAAAAGGACTGGGCGGTCATTGTGTATATAGCGGCAGATAACGATCTTGAGCGGTTTGCCTATTATGATCTTCTGGAGCTTGAAAGCACCAAGCCTGACAACACTGATGTGGTTGTACTTGTGGATCGCAGCAGGGATGATTATTCCGGATGGAAAAACTGGTTTGGCGCGAGACTGTATTCCATGACACGGGGAATATTCATTGACAGTTATGATGATTTTTATGGTAATGGAGAAGTTGAAAAGATTCCTGATCTTGCCTCGCCTGTAATTCAGGATCTTGGGGAGATAAATTCTGCAGATCCGAAATATCTGCAGGATTTTATCAGGTATGTGGCTGAACATCATAAGGCCAAGCATTATGCTCTTGTGGCCTGGGATCATGGCGGAGGCTGGAGTGCCATGCTTGCAGATCTTTCTGGAAATTCAGCAAGATTTATGAATACAAAACAGTTTGCTGAAGCTCTGAAGAATTCAGCATCAGCACTGCCAAATAAAAAATTTGATCTGATTCTGATGGATATGTGTCTGATGGCACAGCTTGATTTTCTTTATGATGTCAGAAATCTTACCGACTACGTAGTTGCCAGTGCACCTAATGCTCCCGGATTCGGATCTGACTACAGGGCTCTGATGGATCTTTTCGGTAAAAATCTGGATCCGGAAGCTGTCGGCAGGGGCATTATTGATGCCAATACTGATTTTTATGACAACGTTGTCGTTCAGCCATCCTCTTTCACTCTGTTTAGAACCGACATGATGATGCCTGTTGTTGTTGGTATGAGAAAGCTTGTAGATCAGCTGAACCGAAAGGTAGATACTGATTCCTACCGTCAGACAGTTAACATCGGTCTGTCTTCTCATTATGCAAATCAGCTGGGCTATGACGATCAGAAACTTGGTCAGAATGCCGTGTCATCTGTTGACCTGATTGACTGGCTTAACAGGGTTGAAGCGAGCAGTACTGTCTATGAGCCGATTGTCAGTAATCTGCGGGAGAAAATCGGAAAATTCAGCATTTATACACGGGCATCGAAAGCCATATCCGGAACCAACGGCATTTCTGTATATCTGCCAATCAGCCGCGGCAACGTAAAGCCGGGGTACTATGATACGGACTTTGCCAGGGTGACCGGTTTCGCCGATTATTTGAAGAATTTGTATATGAGGCAGGAAATCGGCAGCAGTACTAATCCGTCTGTTTCCAATGTTGAAGTAGGTTATGCCGTTCCCCGTCAGGGTGCTGATTTGTCGGATCCGAAAAATTTTGATATCAGACCGGCAGATACAATTGTTCCGCTGACTCAGGCTTCTCTCAGGTTTGATATCAACGGTGAAAACATACTATGGACCAAACTGCTGCAGAGATCTTCCAGCAGTCCCGAATTTACCGGGAGATTTCGCATTGATATCGTTTCTCTGCTTGTTGATCTGAAGAAACAGTACAAAATTGATGAGAAGCAGAGACAGGGTAAGAGCAACGATATAATGCCGGATTACAATAACGGAACAACCTCGTTTTTAAGAGAAATGACGGCTCAGAGGTTTGTTGTATCTGATCGTTCTTCCATATCTCCGGTGACTCTGTATCATGACAGCCTTGATTTTTCAGATATGTATGTTGAAGGTCTGTATTACAGTGATGTTACAGGCCGCGAAATTCCTGTTAAAGCTTCATTTAATACCAACACACTGCGTTTGCTGAAACTTGTCGACAATGCAGGCAAGCCTGTTGTGGTGAAGGGAAACGGATATTTTAAGCCAGCAGTTCTTTATGTAACCCTGGATGCATCCAAAAAAGCCAGCTATGAATATGTTTATGGTGCTCCGCTGCAGGTTTCATCGCCTGATGATCTGGTTGTTCTTTTATCAAATCTTGAGCAGGGTGAATACGTTTCATATGGAATTCAGACCATGACTCTTGATAATAAATCCGACACTGGATTTACCAGATCAGTAAAAGTGGATAATATCCGATCTCAGCTGAAAATGAACAGGGATACATATAACAGCGATTTAAGTTCAGTTTATGGAACATATTCAGTTGCAGAATATGTCCGGATGAGTTCAAATCAGACGCAGATGATGCCTCTTTTCAACACCATGACACTGCAGCCAAGTAAGGATGTCCAGGGAACTATAGAGTGGAATATAGACGGCAGATTAAAAGGTCTTGCCGAGGTTGTCGGAGTGGACGATCCAAAAGGGCTGACACCTATCCATATGCTGTTTTATACGGAAGATGAATTAAAGAAAGGCCGCAACGCAGAGGTTATGGGATCCTTTTTAGTGTTTGTTACCGGCAGTGGAAAGAACAGAAACCTCAGCATGATCCGTATCGGCACCGGGGATCGTATGGGATTTTATCCTCTTGATAATCTTACCGGAGATGATTTTGACGGTATGTGGGTTGGATCTGAGGATACCTTGTTTGTACAGGGCAACAACATGCGCATAGATTCCGTGGTTGGCAGTGAAAAGAACAAACTCAGCCTTATCGGAACCTATGAACTGAAGGGCAACACGATAATTCTGAAAACGTCGGAATACACCTACAAGTTTGCCTTTGTGCTGGATAATGCCAACAACAGGCTCACCATGGTTTCTGAAAATATGACCCGTATGGTTCTGGATAAATCTGCCGGCTCTTCAGGAAGAACCATGGCGGAGCTTAGAAAGATGTTTTCCGGTGAATGGTACGAGGAGAAAACAAAGACAGTCTTAAAGATCTCGAGAGTGGAAAACACTCCTTATCTCAGATTAATTTTTGAAAGTTCGGGCAGAAAATCACAGGCAACCGGTGCCTTTAATGACGATACCTTTTTCCTTACCTATTCTGGAGGTACAAGACTGAAGGTCGGATATAAGCTGGACGGTGATAAACTGGTGATGGATTTCGGAGAGAGCGGAAACTTTGTTTTCACCAGAAAAAAGTAATCATTGGAAAACTTTCCAGACTGATCATCGCTCCTTGAGAAATGACTGATCAGCTGATGAAACTCCCTGCAGAGCCAGGTGCGGAATCAAAGCCGGTTTCATGAAAACTGAATCTCTGCAGGGCTTTTTCCTTTGGAATCATGGTTTTTCCGCGAGAAATACAGCTCTTCTCGGAGCTTCATAGCCTTCGACTGTCAGTCCGCTGTTTTCCGAATTCAGAAAATCCATCAGGGACTCGGTACAGCCCCATTCAGTTCTGTGCTGTTCGTTTTCAGTAGTTGTTGATATGTTGATGAGTCTTGGATTTTTGAATCCCGTTTTTCTCAGCCAGAGCAGCACTGCCTTTGCGGAAGGAATGCACCATACGTTCCCCATGCATGCATATCTGTCCTCAGGAGTAAGCACTGTTCTCTCATCTCCCGATATGATCATTGTTTCAAGTACGAGCTGACCTTCATTTTTTAATAGTTTTTTCAAATGCTCCAGATGTCCGAATGGTGATTTCTGGTGGTAGATCACGCCCATTGAAAAAACTGTGTCGAAGGCAGGAAGATCAAGAGGCAGCTGTTCCAGGATCATGGGGAAAAGATGTATTCCATGAGGATTTCCGGCAAGACTTCTGACAGCCAGAAACTGGAAAAGATAATGAAGACACGGATCAATGCCAACAATCTGTTTTGCTCCGGCTTCCTTCATTCTCCACATGTGATAACCGTTGCTGCATCCGACATCCAGAACGGTTCCGTCTGTCAGAGGTGCAATGTGATCCTTGAGACGATCCCATTTCAAATCGGATCTCCATTCTGAATCTATATCAATGCCGAAAAGTCTGAATGGACCTTTTCTCCAGGGCTGAAACTGTTTAAGTACATTTGTGATTTCCTTCTGCCGTCCGATGGAAATTTCATCAGCCTGACCAATCTCTATGGTACTTTCGAATTTTTGATGACTGCTGCTTAATCCGGATAATTTATCAAGATGTCTGCACCATGGTTTGAAATCTCCGTGGTTATTGTTTTCTGTCCAGTTTTTGAGAAAGGGCAGCAGAGTTGTAAGCCACGGCATCAGCTTTTCGTCAGATGCAAGTTCTGCAATATCTCTGTTAAACAGATTCATTGGTCATATCCTGTTGCTGAAATTGTTTAATCTAAAAGTGGAGTTCATTTTATCCTCTCTCTTCTCAAAAATCGATGCTTTTAACCTTTGTGAAAAGCTTGATTATTCCTGCTTGCAAGTTGAAATGTTGAATGTTGAATGTGGTATGAAAGTTGAGAATCTCATTCCTTTCTTAATTTATCTTTGGCAATTTTATAGTCGTTTGTCTGAGAATAATGTCATCTTTGATGAAATCACCAATATGGGGCATTGTATCCGCACCCTGGCATTTTGAATTAAAAATTATGCTGTAAACTGCATAAGTTTTTTGGTTATCTTATGTTTGTGCATTTGATTGCATAAACTTGAAAAAAAATACAGGGTTTATGCTATATTCATCTGTAATGGTGGAGTACATATGATTAGATTGCATGGACTGAGAAAACGAGATCTGTCATACGCTGACGTCAGCAGGGAGATCATCAAAGAAAAATCACTGGTACTGCATATATTGTTGGATTTGTGAACAATGACTATTTTTCACGCTCAGTACATTTGAATAGTTTTTTTTAAACCTGATGCAGAAACGTTATAATCCGTGGTAGTAAGAGAATTAAAAAGGTTTTGATATGGAATATGCCCTAACTTCTTTGGTTTTATCACCTCGCATAACCTAAACTGCTTTTTTTTGTTCAGCGAAACTCCTTACAGAATAAAAAAACAAAACTGTTTGAAGAAAATTTTGAAGCGTGGAAGTTTGGACCTGTTGTTCCAGATGTTTACTATAACTACTGTCACTATGGTTCCTATCCTTTAGAATTGAAGTCTGAAGAAATGCTGGTAAGCGATCCAACAATTCAAACTTTGATTGACAGTGAATTTCAGCGTTGTTTCAAAAAATCTCCCTTTGAACTTGTAAGTGAAACCCATCAGCCTGGTTCTGCATGGTCAGTTATAGTTCAAAATGGACAAGGTCTCAGAAAAGTGATCCCTGTTTCTTTGATTTATGAGAAGGGTAGTTGACAAACGGATCCTGCTGGATTCATTCCCTGATCTCCTCAAAAAAATAATCGGTAAAGTCTCATAGATCTTTCCGATTATTTTTTCTGTTGTTGTTATCTCAAAGAGTGAATCAGTGCTCCAGAACCTCCTGAACTGACTTTATTTCTGCTCCCTTGCAGCTTCCGGTCTGCAAAACAAATGAATCATTAGATATTTTTTTCTCTGCAATGCCGGCGTAACTCTGACACTTCTTCATCAGTCTGAGCTGCACGTGCTGCTCCTTTAAAGGAAGCTTGCTGATAAAAAACTCAACCTTTGACTCAATTTGATACATTATATTCTCCTGAGGATGTCCAAACAGATTTGCAAGTATGCATAGCTGGATCTCTATGCAAAAACACTCACGTCATGGTGTTATCGTCAGAATTAATAAAAACGCAACATATTTTTTGATAATTTTTTTCGTTTGATTATCAAAAAATTGTAATCATTGCTAAAATGACTCTGTTTCTGAGATCGAATAAACAGACTGTGTATGAAAGATTCAATTTTTGCTGCTCCAAATCCTTCTCTTCAGCCTTTTGCCTTTGATGAGAATGTTGCAGAGGTTTTCCCTGATATGGCACGGAGATCGATTCCCGGCTATGAAGTAATAATTTCTACAATCGGCAAGCTGGCTGCAGAATATGCCAGGGATGATACATTAATCTATGATTTGGGCTGTTCGCTTGGAGCTGCTACTGTTTCCATGCGTAGAAATCTTCAGTCCCGCAGGGTAAAAATTATTGCTGTCGACAACTCCGAAGCCATGATCAGACGCTGTGAAGGCATTCTTTCATCCTATGTTTCGGATGTCCCTGCTGAAGTGAGACTGGGGGATGTTGCCGATATGGAGATATCAAATGCGTCCGTTGTTGTTCTTAATTTTGTCCTTCAGTTTATCCCGAAGGAGAAGAGAAGCGACATCATATCCAATATATACAACGGTCTGTGTCCCGGAGGAATACTGATCCTGAGTGAGAAGTTGAGAAATGATGATCCGGTAATGGAGGAACTTCTGACTCAGCGTTATTTTGATTTCAAGCGAAGCAACGGCTACAGTGAGCTTGAGATCAGTCAGAAGCGCACGGCACTGGAGAATGTTCTTGTTTCCGATACCTGGGATGAAATAAGGAAAAGACTGAACAGTGCGGGCTTCAGTCACGCTGACAGGTGGTTTCAAACCTACAACTTCTGCTCGGTTGTGGCTGTCAAACAGCCGCAGATGTGAACTGCTGCTGTTTAACCTCTCCGGTTTGGATAACAGACTGAATCTGCGGAATTAAAGATGTTCGAAGGTTCGAACCGGACTGGTCTGTCAAATTTTCCCACATGATGATGTTTCTTTTTGTGTTAGAATTACCCGGTCTGAGGAAATTACTGATGAGTGTAATTTTGGGTATTGATCCGGGATCCCGTGTTACCGGTTACGGCGTTGTGGAACTTGTGTCCGGCAAACTGTACTATCAGGGATCCGGGTGCATAAGAACTGATCCTGAAGATCTGTTTCCGAACCGTCTTAAGGTGATATATGACAGCGTTACGGAGATAATCAATCAGTTTCATCCCACTCAGTTTGCCATAGAAACTCCTTTTATGGATAAAAATGCCTCAAGTGCCTTCAAACTGTGCCATGCCAGGGCGGCGGCAATGATGGCCGGACTCAATGCCGGACTTTACATTGGAGAGTACAGTCCCCGTCTTGTAAAGCAGACAGTCGCCGGCTACGGAAACGCCGAGAAGGAGCAGGTGCAGTCAATGGTTGTAAAGATTCTGTCCCTGTCAGACTGTCCCCAGTCGGATGCGGCTGATGCGCTTGCCATAGCTATCTGTCACGGCAACACTCTGAAGGGACTTACCGGAAGAAAGGTAATGGTGGGATTCAACTGAAGGCCTCCGGTAAAACTGAATTTTGATTTTCTTTTGAACTTTTCTGCAGTAATTGTTGCACATTGTCATGGAAGTTTGCATTTTCTGATATGAAAGAAAAACATTTCAGACAGTTTTACTGCTCTTTAATAATTAGGATATTGTCTGATGATAAGCTGTATCAGAGGGACGGTACTTGAAAAAAGACCTCCTTTTGTTGTTCTTGATGTTAATGGTGTAGGGTATGAGGCTGAAATGCCCATGTCGTCTTTTTTTCAACTTCCCAATGAGAGTACAGAATCTGTCCTTCTGTATGTTCATGAGGTTATAAGGGAGGATGCCTATATTCTCTACGGTTTCATCTCTGCCAGCGAGCGCTCTCTTTTCCGGGAAATTCTGAAAGTGAATTCAGTCGGTCCGAAAACAGCTCTTGTCATACTGTCCAATCTTTCCACATCAGAGTTTATAAAAATAATTCTTGAAGGTGATGTCACCTCTCTTACAAAACTGCCGACTATCGGCAAAAAATCGGCGGAAAGAATCATTATTGAACTGAAAGATCGTCTTGAAAAATGGTCAAAGGATCCTGAAAATGCGGCTTCACTCGGCGAAACAGGCACTGGTGACAGCGGACAGATGAACGCTCCTGCCGGAAATTCTTCTGAACATATCCGAAGCACTGCGGTGGCAGCCATGCTTCAGCTTGGATATAACCAGAAGCAGGCTGATGAGTATGTTGCTGCAGTTTTTGCAGAGGATAAGACTGTGGAGCAGATTATCAAGGAGGCACTGCAGATGACACTTAAGGGTAAAAAGGCATGATTGAATCTGACAGAGTTGTATCTGCTGCTGTAAAGCCTGAAGAGCAGAACAGCGAAATAGAAATCCGTCCCCAGTATCTGAAGGATTACATAGGTCAGAAGAAGGTCAAGGAGCAGCTTGGAATATACATTGAAGCTGCCAAATCCAGAAAGGACAGTCTGGATCATGTTCTTCTTTTCGGACCTCCGGGTCTTGGCAAGACTACTCTTGCCAACATTATTGCAAAGGAAATGGGGACTTCCATAACCACAACTTCTGCACCTGCGCTGGAAAAAACAGGGGATATTGCGGCACTGCTTACCAAGCTGGAGCCCGGTGCAGTTCTGTTTATTGATGAGATCCACCGGCTTAATAACAAACTGTCCGAGACACTTTATTCAGCCATGGAGGATTTCAAGTTTGACATTGTCATAGGTGAGGGTCCCGGTGCCCAGTCTGTAAGAATTGATCTGCCGAAATTCACGCTGGTTGGAGCTACAACCAAGGCAGGGGGACTGCCGAGACCGCTTCTTGCCCGTTTTGGTATTACCGAGAATCTTGAATACTATTCTCCGGAGGAACTGAAACTGGTGGTGGAGAGAAGTGCCCAGTGTCTCGGGATTACCATTGAATCCGAGGGTGCTCTTGAAATTGCGACCAGATCCCGTGGAACTCCCAGAATAGCCAACAGGTATCTGCGAAGGGTCAGAGACTATGAATCTGTGAAGGTCAAAAAAGGGGTTATAACCAGACAGGTCGCTTCTGATGCGCTGAAAATGCTGGATGTTGATCTCTGCGGCCTTGACAGAATTGATCGCCTGCTGCTGCTTGCCATTATAGACAGGTTCGACGGCGGTCCTGTGGGACTTGATAATCTGGCGGCGGCCATCAGTGAGGAGTCGGAGACGATTTCTGATATGATTGAGCCGTATCTTATTCAGCAGGGGTACATTCAGCGTACCTCCCGGGGCAGAATAGCCACAAATCTGGCAAGGGAACACCTGGGAAAACAGTTAACCGAATATCAGATTTTCAGCTGATTCTGCACAGAAGACAGGGGATTTCTCTTTGTGGCATATTCAGCAGTGCCGTGATAGAATGCAGGTTTTGAGAGGGTTTATGTCAAAGTTTTCCATAAAGGTACGTGTCTATTATGAGGATACGGATGCGGGCGGAATAGTATACAACGCCAATTACATAAAATTTCTGGAACGGGCCAGAACAGAATGGCTTCGCTCCTTTTCAATTCAGCAGGACGAACTGATGAAACAGGATGTGGCTTTTGTGGTCAAACATCTTGATATTGATTTTGTGGCACCTGCAAAATTTAACGAACTGATTGATGTCTCCTGTGAACTGAAAAAGGCCGGGGCCGCATCGATTATCTTCAGTCAGACCGTTTCTGATTCATCAGGCAGAGTACTGGTGGAGGCAGAGGTTAAAATAGCCTGTGTAAGTCTTTCCGCCATGAAGCCTATAGCCATACCTGATTCTATTAAAGAGGTGATGATCCGTGGATCCTAGTGTTACTGTTGAAACCGGAGCAGCTGCCGCCAGTGCTCCAGCCGGTGAACTGTCATTTGCCGAGCTTGTGTTTAATGCAAGTCCCCTGGTACAGATAATAATGCTTATACTTCTCATTGTTTCCATTGCCTCCTGGACTGTGATTTTTCTTAAGCATCGCCAGCTGAAAAATGCCAGAATCGCTACCGAGGCTTTTGAAGACAAGTTCTGGAGAGGAGGAAACGACATGGGCTCCCTCTACGAAGAACTTAACCGCAACCGAGAGGATCTTATCGGCAGTGAACTGATTTTCCTGTCAGGATTCAGAGAATTTGTAAAGCTGTATGAAAAATCCAAGGGCAGCGCGGATGCCAAGGAAATGGTCATGGGTGTTACCTACCGCTCCATGAAGGTGGCCCTTTCAAGAGAGGTGGAGGATCTTGAAACTCATCTTCCTTTTCTGGCTACTGTAGGCTCTGTGAGTCCCTACGTCGGTCTGTTCGGCACCGTATGGGGTATCATGCACGCCTTTGTTGCTCTGGCTGCTGTCAAAAACGCCACTCTTGCAATGGTTGCTCCTCCGATAGCCGAGGCTCTGATTGCCACAGCCATGGGTCTTTTTGCTGCAATTCCGGCAGTTGTGGCATACAACCGCTTCAATACCAGAGTTGAAAAGCTGGAAAATTCATATATGAATTTCATGGACGAACTGTCCACGATTTTAAACCGCAAAATTATCTGAGGTTCATCTGATGTCTTTGAGAACCAGACGCAGGGCTGTTGCTGAAATAAACGTCGTGCCTTACATCGACGTCATGCTTGTACTTCTGGTAATTTTCATTGCCACGGCCCCGGTGATTATGCAGGGTGTTCAGGTGGATCTGCCCCAGGCAGAATCAAAATCCATGGATCAGGAACTTTCAGATCCTGC
>CADBNP010000283.1 GCA_902796095.1 uncultured Aeromonadales bacterium
AAAGTTGAGTTTTTGTGAGTTTTCTCTGGTTAGTACAGTAACACAAACTCACAAAGTTATCCTGTTGTTAATTTTCAGACAAAATATTCAGGAGAATAATCCTTGTTTTTTTTGCATAAAATCTCGAATAAGAAATACTGCAATGTGGTAACATAGAGGATATGTAATACGGGGATTTGTTTCCTGCTTTTCCGGCGTTCACTCTAAACCCCGTTCAAGTTTTTTACCGGCAGTGTTTTATTGGAGGCTGTGCCGGCTGTTTCTGTTTTTTTCTGACAGGCGGGAACCGGTGCGGTGATTAGATGCATATTCCGAATATTCTGACCAGCTTTAGAATTATCCTTATTCCTGTATTTGTCATTTTTTATTTTGCTCTTGAAAGTTCGGATCCTACTCATTCCAATATATATGCATGGGCGGTGTTTACTCTTGCCTGTGTAACCGATCTTATTGACGGCTTTCTTGCAAGACGTCTTAATGAGAATACCCGCTTCGGAGCCTTTCTGGATCCGGTTGCAGACAAACTGATAGTCTGCACGGCCCTTGTCCTGATTGTTCAGCATTTCGGTGAGCACCGTGAACTGATCCCGTATCCGGCTCTGATTACAATTCCTGCCGTTATAGTGATTTGCCGTGAAATCATAATATCAGCACTTCGTGAGTGGATGGCGGAAATGGCCAAGCGGGATACTGTAGGAGTCAAATGGATTGGCAAGTGGAAGACCACCTTTCAGATGTTCGCCATTGCAGGACTGATCTGGCGCCAGGCGGAGTGGATGGTATATGCGTCCGCAGCTCTGTTTTATGTAGCCGTGGTTCTGACCATTTTTTCCATGATCCAGTATATTCATATGGCATGGAATGATCTGACCAGGGATATCTGAGCGGAATTTTTCTTCAGCGGCAGAATGACTGCCGTCAGATGCATTTGACCGGTTTTGGCAGACCGCCTATTTTGCAGATCTGTTTTGCCGGTCCGCCCGGGAACAGCCGGTGCAGATAGATGCTGTTTCCCTTCTCTTCTCCGTATTTTTCTTTTACCGCCTTCACCAGCATGCGCATGGCGGGAGTTGTGTTGAATTCCCGGTAGAAATTCTGAACAAAGACTATCAGTTCTCTGTGTTCGTCTGTAAGCTCAATGCCTTCCTCTTTGGCAATATTTTCGGCGATATTCCAGTTCCAGTCGGAAAAGTGTTTCAGATACCCTTCCTGATCTCTTTCAACGTCTTCAATCATTCTCAGCAGCCTCTTAATATCTTGGACGGGAGAACCATCCTGATCTGATCCTTGACTATCTTATTTTGAGTTCCGCAGCCTGGCAAATGATTTTTCTGTTCACAGGATTTTTTCGGTGCAGGTCTGAGAACTGACTCCGGTTCCCGAGTCTGATTTCGTATTCAGCCGGGCAGAACTGAACCGGTCTGCTTGATCCATTTGTTTTTCGGGTTCTTTTTTGCTCATTTGATCCTGCCTTCAGATAAAAGGTGTTTACAAATTGCAGGTTGTCATATATCATACTCACGTTTCTTAGCGGATGGATGGCAGAGCGGTTGAATGCACCGGTCTTGAAAACCGGCGAGGAGCAATCCTTCCTGAGTTCGAATCTCAGTCCAACCGCCACTTTACTTCTCTTTTTCATGTCTTTTTTCTGACGTTTTGTCTTAATGTTTCTCTTTTTTCTACCTTGGAAAAAGTTCAAACTCGTCATTTTCGATTTCCCTGCAGCCTGTTTTTCTTCTTATGACTTTCTGCAGATCATCGGCATTTTTCTCTCCTTTAAGTCTTATCGCAGTTCCGTTCGGGTTGCTGTCGGAAAGGTAGCATATGCTGCCGTACCAGGTGGTGAAGTGATCGATAATCATAATATTTTCGTGAACTGAACTGCCTGATATTATTTTAATGCCGGCATCCGCAAAACTCTTCAGAAGAGATGTCTGTTTCAAAAGACCTGTAAGCGGTGACTGGGAGGTTACTATGGTGACTTCAACCTTCCGGACTGCAAGCTCAAGGAGCAGGACGGCTGCGGAGTTTGAAGCATAGCAGCTGATTATCGGACACAGCATGACGACGCTTTTTTTCGCTTTTTTCAGATCCTCATTAAAACTTTTCTCATAGTCCTCGTCGGTAAAAATGTTTCTGATCTCTGTAAGAGAGGAACTGCTGATATCCGAGCATATGCAGTAGCCTATGCTTTTGTAGGTGCTTAGACGCCTGTGGTACATTTTTTCCAGAACCGGGATTTCTATATCGACATAATCGTAGATCACCACGTTCTGCTTGCTGCAGTATTCCCTGTGCAGACGTCCTGCATACTGTTTTATGTTTCCCTCCCATGAAATCGGAAGACACAGCATGAGTGTGTCAAGACGCGGACAGTTGAAGCCTTCTCCCGCATATTTATCCACGGCAACAATAACAAGCGGTTCATTGTCAGGAACCTTTTTTATCTGCTCTTCAAGAGCACTGTTATGTCTGCGACTTCCTCCGCCAACCAGCAGGAATGCATTTGTGAGCATCTCCGTCAGAATAGTGTAGAGGTAAACTGCATGCTGTCTTCTTGATGTCAGCAGAATCGGGGTACGGCCGTTTTGGATGCATTCCTTCACGTCATCGATGATCATCATGTTTCGGATCCTGCTTTCAGCCAGCAGATCATAGAGTTCGTTTATTCTTACGTTCTTCTGGATGCTCAGGGACGAGAATCTCGGGTAAATAAAGTGAGGGATCTGATGCTGTTTTACCTGCTGGATGGCACTGTACCGGTATCGTACCGGACCGAGCAGCATGAAGAGCCGTCCTTCCTGACCGTCGCTGCGTTTCGGGGTCGCAGTCAGACCGTACATATATTTGGCCCTGATTTTCGAGACGGTGTCGAACATGGTTGAAGATGCACAGTGGTGGCATTCATCGATGATTACCATTCCGTAGGCATCCAGATCCATGGAGGGATCTGAACTGCGACAGACAGACTGAATGGTGACAACGTCCACAATACCTGTCAGATTTCTGCATTTGGAGCTGAACCTGCCGATGCAGTTTTCTCCCGAAGTCTGACAGCTCTTTCCCGTATCGCCGCTTTTACCGGTATTAGCCGGGTCCGATGAACGGGTGACAGGGGCAATTTTTAAAAATCTGTTCAGATCTTCAATCCACTGAGACAGTATTTTTTCCGTATGGGTCAGGATCAGCGTGCTTACCTTTCTTTTCGCTATCAGATATGCTCCCACGACAGTTTTTCCAAAAGCTGTAGCTGCTTCAAGGATCCCGTTGTCATATGACAGCATTTTTTCTGCCGCTTCCTTCTGAAAACTTCTGAGCTCGCCGGTAAACTCGGCTTTCAGTGCAAGTCCTGAGACCCGTCTGTCATCAATGCTGTACTGAATTTCAGCCTGCCGGAGTTTTTCCTCGATGAAACCGGTGATGCCTCTCGGCAGACACAGGTAACCGTCCTCGTCATAGCCGCAGAAAACAATTCTGGGAATATTTCTTGTGGAGAAGCCCTGGTTGAATTTGCGGTAAAATTCCGGGTTGCTGTATGCGGCGGTGCGTCTTAATGCATTCTGCATTCTCGGAGCCATGTTTTCAGTCGGAATGTAAATTTTGTCTTCAAGTCTGACAGTGAGCGGAGCAGAGATGTCGGAGCGTGAAAACACGGTTTTCTGATCCCACGGCTTTGTTCCTGTCGGTCTGCTGTTTGATTTGAAGCTGATGTCCCTGCCGGATCCTTCCCGCTGTTCGCCGGCGTTTTCCGTACCGTGATAGAATCCGAAATTCTCGGGCTGATACCATCTTTCGGTAAAATTTCTCAGCTCTTCAGGCGTTATTTTCCTTACGGATCTGAGAATTTCCCACTGGTTGTCATAGGGGATCCATCTGTCGTCCAGGAATGCGCTGTTTCCGTTTTTAAGAGCCTGACCCTGCAGAGGAAGTGCCACCAGGTTGCCGATGCCTCTTTCTCCGGTTGATTTATTTTCGACGGGAAGAGTGTCCTGATTCGGGATCATGCGATCGTAGTAGTCGAAGCTTTTCAGATTGAATTCCTGAGCCCCCTTTATCAGCAGGGTGTTGCCGAATCTCCTTGCCTCCTTTGCCGGTACAGGCTGCTCAAAAAAGATCCAGAAGTGATAACCCTTTCCGGATCGTGATCGTTCCACAAGTACCGGAATATCGGACTGTCTGCAGATGTTTCTGAAGGTAGATATCTCCTCCTTAAGCTCTTTTTCCCGTTTCTGCAGTTCTCTGGCGGGGATTTCTTCTTCATCCGTGTGATTGTCAAAATCAAAGACAAGCAGTTCACATGTATCATCGGCCTTTAGCGGGTAAATGCCGACTACATCCGTGCAGTCTTCTCTGAAGCCGCGAAGATGGGCAAGAATATGAAAATCCTTCAGCTCGGCTCTTTTCCGGTACTGGCAGTCTGAGCACTTTACTTCAGAGCCTGTTTTCCTGTGGCAGAAATCCTTCCACAGATTTTCACACTGGGGGTAATATCCGGCTCTGCCGTTTCTGCCCGGTCTGCTTCTTTTGGCGAACACGTCTGATCGCCCCTTGAAGTAACTGCTGAAAAGATTCAGACAGCCGGCTGTATTCTGATTTAGGCAGTTCATAAAATGATGGTAGAGATGAGTCGGCACGACCGGGCTGTTTCCATCCATAACCGCAGTTTTCTGATCCGGTGCGGCAGCTGTGCCGTATGAACTGCCGGCTCCTGCTGCATTCTGGAGCACATTGCAGTCGACACGGTGATCATCCTGACTTCTTTGCTGTTGCTGAGTTACCGGTTCCTGTGCTGCCGGCGGTGACGGTGATGATGATGGAGATGGTGAAGCAGAAGGATCGCGGGTATGGTACGGAGCCTGTGTCTCATTCTGAATCATACTGAACAGCAAATCGTCAGAAAATACTATTCCGTGTTTCCACAGGAGATTTCTGAGCACGGTGTTTTCCCGGCGCAGAGTTTCAATTTCAGAAAGCAGGTGTGAAATGTCTTGTTTGTTCATGCGTAATACGGGATCCGGTGTCCATAAAGTAAGTTGCCGTTCTGAAAGTGAACAGTATCGCATTCCGTTTTGCATTGCAATAGCATTGACTGTGTAACTGCATCAGTGCGTCCTGTCTGAGGACCCTGAACAGTGAAAAAAGACACTCCTAAATTGCTCCTGCAGACCTTTTTGAAATTTGCACCATATCACATAGATTGATAAAATATGCATCATAAAAAATTCTATACGGTGGAGAATGCGGGTATTGTCTTTTATTGGTATCAGCTTTCTGTTTTCTGTGTTTTTTAGAAAAAAATTATCGGTACAGCCCTGTATTGTGTCGGATATGTTCTGTTTCTGAGTATTCGGCAGGTGACTGATTTCAGTCCGGCGGAAGCTATCAATTTATTATGCTGAAGCAGATGCAGGTTGTTTTGTTAAACAGGATTTTCTTAATGCGTAGTATATATTGCGGGCAGGTCACCAAAGCAAATCTTGGTGAAACTGTTACATTGTGTGGCTGGGTCAACAAGCGTCGCGACCTGGGCGGTCTCATTTTTATAGATATGAGAGATCGTGAGGGACTGGTACAGGTTGTATTTGATCCTGATCAGAAGGAGGCTCATCAGAGCGCTACAGAACTTAGAAATGAGTACTGCATTATAGTAAAGGGCGAAGTAAGGGCAAGACCGGAGGATCAGGTTAAAAAGGATCGTCCGACAGGCGAAATTGAGGTGTACGCAAGTGAGCTCACCATTGTCAACCGTTCCGCTCCTCTGCCTCTGGATCTCAATCAGGCAAATAATTCTGAAGATCTGAGACTTAAGTTCCGCTATCTGGATCTGCGCCGTCCGGAGATGGTTCAGAAGCTGGTCACAAGAGCAAAAATCACCGGTCTGGTTCGCAGATATCTTGATGAAAACGGATTCCTTGACATTGAAACTCCGATGCTGGGCAAGCCTACTCCGGAAGGTGCAAGAGACTATCTGGTTCCGAGCCGCGTCCATCACGGAAAGTTCTATGCTCTGCCGCAGTCACCGCAGCTTTATAAACAGCTTCTGATGATGGCCGGATATGATCGTTATTATCAGATTGTAAAGTGCTTTCGCGATGAGGATCTCAGAGCTGATCGCCAGCCTGAATTCACTCAGATTGATATTGAAACATCCTTCATGACTCCTGCATCAATTCAGCAGCTTGTTGAGAAGATGATAAAGCAGGTCTGGAAGGAGATTATCAATGTTGATCTGCCTGATTTCCCTGTTATGACCTGGGATGAGGCAATGACACGGTTCGGATCTGACAAGCCGGATCTCCGTATCCCGATGGAAATTGTTGAAATTGCCGATCTGGTGAAGGAATGCGGTTTCAGTGTGTTTAAGGAGCCTGCAAACGCACCGAAGAGCCGTGTTGCCGCCATCAGAGTTCCAGGCGGAGCTTCACTTACCCGCAAGCAGATAGATCAGTACGGTGAATATGTGAAGATTTTCGGATCCAGGGGACTTGCCTGGATGAAGGTTAATGATCCGGCTGCCGGAATTGACGGTGTTCAGTCACCTATAGCAAAATTCCTTGATGCCGATACCGTCAGGGCAATTCTGGATCGTACCGCTGCCGCTGCCGGCGATATTCTGCTGTTCGGAGCTGGCTCCTTCAAGGTTGTATGTGATTCTCTCGGTGCTCTCAGATTAAAGGTTGCAAAAGATCTTAACCTGTATGATAGGGAATGGTGTCCTCTCTGGGTTGTTGACTTCCCTATGTTTGAGGAAAATCCTGAAGCCGGCATAACAGCAATGCATCATCCGTTCACATCTCCAAAGAACTGCGATGCGGCAATGCTTGAGAAGGATCCTATGTCTGTATACGCCGATGCGTATGATATGGTAATCAACGGTTATGAGGTTGGCGGCGGATCAGTACGTATTCACCGTAATGATGTGCAGCAGGCAGTGTTCCGCGTTCTCGGCATCAGCGAACAGGAGCAGCAGGACAAATTCGGCTTTCTTCTTGAAGCTCTCAAATACGGAACTCCGCCTCATGCCGGTCTTGCCTTCGGTCTCGATCGCCTGACCATGCTCCTTACCGGCACGGATAACATCCGCGATGTTATTGCATTCCCTAAGACTACTGCTGCAGCATGTCTCATGACAGATGCACCGGCCTACGGCAACGAGGAAGCTCTGAAGGAACTGGCAATCCAGACCACAGACAGGGAAGAATAGTTTTCAGTTTTGTGACGGAGCAGGTGTCATTTTCATTTCCGGTAACACTGCCGGGCAGTGCAGAGCCTGCTTTTTGTCCGAAGGTTTATTAATTTTTGAATTTTTAGGAGTTTTATATGTCCGGACACAGTAAGTGGCATAATATACAGCATCGTAAAGGTCTGCAGGATGCCAAGCGCGGCAAGATTTTTACCAAACTTATACGTGAAATTACCACCGCAGCAAGACTTGGCGGCGGAGATCCGAACGGAAATCCTCGTCTTCGTGCAGCAGTTGCAGAAGCTCTGTCAAACAACATGACCAGAGATACTGTTGATCGTGCAATCAAGAGAGGTGCCGGCGGAGAGGATGACGGAGCACAGCTTGAGTCATCAACCTATGAAGGATACGGTCCATGCGGAACTGCAGTCCTTGTTGAGTGTCTTACCGACAACAAGAACAGAACCGTGGCTGATGTACGACATGCATTTACAAGAGCTGGCGGAAACCTGGGTACCTCCGGCTCTGTATCTTACCTCTTCTCCAAGAAGGGTCTGATTGAATTTGAATCAGGCGACGAGGAAAAGCTGATGGATATCGCTCTTGAGGCCGGTGCTGATGATGTTGTTGCCAATGATGACGGATCAATAGAGATCTATACTGATCCTAACGCATTCGGTGATGTTCTTGATGCTGTTGAAAAGGCAGGTCTCAAGCCTTCATCCGCAAAGGTTTCCATGATCCCTTCAACAGAAGCCGAACTGGATGAGGCACATGCCCAGAAGTTCCTCAATCTTATTGATGCTCTGGAAGATCTGGATGATGTACAGCAGGTATATCACAACGGTACAATTTCTGATGAGATTGCTGAAAAGCTGTAATCATTCTGACTGATGCCGTCTTTGTCTTCTGTCTGCAGATCCTGATGATCCGAAAACTTATTTCCGGAATTTTACTGATCCGTATCATCAGCAGATCTAGCAATGGCGGAATATTTTTAACTGATCTTCGGCAGTTTCAGCTGCCGGTTGTTATAGGGACACCGGATCAACCTCTGTCCCTTTGTTTTTTTTGCTCTGTTGCCGATCTGTGAAAATTTATGGAGCTGAAATTTTTTAAACTTGATTCGCCTGAAAATGAAGGGATGAATTTTGCACCTCTGTTTTCTGACGGTGTGTCAGCCGGATTTCCGTCACCGGCGGAAGCAGACTGTGAAGGTCCCCTGAATTTAAACAGTTTTATGGTGATCCACCCGGAGGCAACCTTTTATGCACGTGTTGACGGGGACTCCATGATTGATGCCGGTATTTTCGACGGAGATTATCTGGTTGTAGATCGTGCTCTTGATGCCAGGGAGAATGATGTTGTTGTTGCATCTGTAAACGGTGAATTCTGTGTAAAGGTTCTTAATCTGAATCACAATCCTCCGATGCTGCTTCCGCAGAATAAAAATTACAGCCCCATAATAATAACGCCGGATGTGGATTTTGTTCTTTTCGGGGTGGTTACAGGTGTGGTTAGAAAACTAAGGCACAGATCCGGGTAGTTTTCTAACCATTCTGGTCCGGAGGCGCTGTTTCAGACCGACTTCTTTTCTGTGGAGCTGGATGATAAGAACCTTTACAAAATGTTCATAAAATAATCTAGGCTCGGAAACCCACTACTCTTGAGTGGTGGGATGAGAGTCGTCTTCCTTTCTCAACCTTGCGTCTCTATA
>CADBNP010000284.1 GCA_902796095.1 uncultured Aeromonadales bacterium
CAACCTCTTCGCAATCATGGCGATTTTCACATGGTTCAAAATACCAAAGGGTATGAGACACCGCGTGCTCTACTACGGAATTCTCGGCGCCATATTTTTCAGAGCAATTTTTGTAGGCGTCGGAACCTTCCTTCTTTCATTCGGACACGGCGTTGAAATTCTTTTCGGTCTTTTCGTTCTTTACACGGCTCTTGTTATGTTTAAGCAAAGCGGCGATGACGAGGATGAAATCGAGGATTACTCAACCCATAAGGCTTATAAATTCACAAAGAGTCTTTTCCCTATGTGGCCAAAACTGAACGGTCATTCATTCTTCCTTGGAAAATCAACTGTTGAAGAACTGAAGGCTATGCCTGAGAACCAGTCGATAACATTGAAGAGAAACGGTCTGTTCTACGCTACCCCTCTCTTTCTCTGTCTCGGTGTTGTGGAGCTGAGCGATCTGTCGTTTTCCTTTGATTCTGTTCCTGCCGTAATTGCTGTCAGTAAGGAGCCGCTGATTATTTACAGTGCCATGATTTTTGCAATACTCGGTCTCAGATCCCTGTACTTTGTTCTTGAATCGCTTACCAAGTTCCTGTGCCACCTTGAGAAGGCTGTTATTGTTCTGCTGGTATTCATCGGTGTCAAGCTTATATACAATTCCTGCTGCGGAATTGCAGAAAGACCAGATTTGGAGATTTCAAATATAGTCTCAATGATAGTAATTGTTGCAACTCTTGGATTGGGTATCCTTGCAAGTGTAATCTTCCCGGAAAAGAAAGAGGACGGGCAGGAGAATTCTGCAGGCAACGATGCTGAATAGAAAACTTTTCAGCTGACATCGTTCTGCCTGCCGGTTTAGCCGGTTTCAGCGTGGGGACTCATAGAGAGTCCCCTGTTTTTTCCGGCGGACAGCAGTCAGGAATGCGGGGACTGGCATATTTTTCGGCAGACTCTGTTCTGTGAACATCAACTCCGCGGCAAACCTTTGTTTCGAGCATAAAAAAATGACGGTGTTTCTGATTATCTGGTACTGTACTCTCAACATGACCGCATTTCTGGCCTACGGTCTGGACAAACTGAAGGCAAGATATAATCTGTGGAGGATTCCGGAAAGGTTTCTTCTGGGACTTGCCGTTTTTGGCGGTGCAGCCGGAGCCTTCACTGGAGCAGACTGTTCCATCATAAAACAAGCAGAGAAAAAAGGTACTTCACGGTGACAAACCTGATTTCTCTGACAATCCATACGGCCCTGCTTTTTCTTTATTATCTGTGGTAACAGGCTGCAGCATTCACAGCCGTCCATGATAGAAACCGGATCTCCCTGAAGACTCTGTCTGCGGCAGAAATTTCCATCGTTAAAAATAGACTGTCCATTGTCCTTTTATCCGCAAAATGTTTCCACAATACAGCAGCATCTCACAGATACTTTGGCGCTATACGTTGAATACAGCCGATCTTTTTTTGTAGAATAATTCCTGCAGACAGTCACTTTCCAACTTAAAAATTTACACATTAGCGGACTGGTCTTTCAATCAATCAAGAAAATCTGCAGTTTCAATGGCACAGTTATGGAACCGAAATTATTACCGGATCAGATCAGTTGCTACAGAGAAATTGTTTTTAACAATCTCGCCTTTGTAGACAAAACCAGGTTCATTCAAAAACTGGAGGAGCAGCATATCAAAGTGCCGCTTTTTCTCCGTCCAAGGCGATTCGGAAAGACACTCTTTACCGACATCCTGTCGGAATATTATGATATTGACACCGCTGAGGATTTTGAAAAACTGTTCGGTGATACATACATCGGCAAAAAACCCACCGCAGCAAGAAACTCTTATTACATTCTGAGATTTGACTTTTCCGGTATTGATTCCGCACACCTTGAAAAAAATTTTTTCGATACAGTTAAAAATCAGCTGAAGATTTTCTGTTCAAAATACAGTTCTTTAAATCTGACTGTAAATGAAAATTCAGTAAGTCCTGCATCGATTCTTGAAGATCTTGTTACTTCGTTTATTGTAAAAAGACCTCATAAAACAGATCAAATCTTTGTAATTATCGATGAATACGACAACTTTGCCAATGATGTACTGGCAACTGATGTTGAACAGTTCAAATCAATGACTTCAGCCGAAGGTTTTGTCAAAAATTTCTATGCGAGGCTTAAGGCTCTGTCCGGCAACTCGCTGTCTGCAATCGCGAGATTTTTCATAACCGGAGTCTCCTCAATAATGATTAATTCAGTAACCTCCGGTTTCAATTCGAAAAATATTTCTCAACACCCTGATTTCAATGAAATGGTCGGTTTCACTGAAGAAGAGCTGAGAGCGCTGATCCGCCAGACTCTGGATCTGAATTCATATGAAGGACTCTTCACTGAAGATGATCTTATTGATCGCTTGAAACTATATTTTGACGGTTATTCCTTTTCAGAAATATACAGTCATCATATATTCAACTCATCCATGTGCATAAATTATCTGAGCAGAGTCAAGTCCCTTGGAAGGCTTACCAACAATTACTCTGATGCCAACGTAAATCTGGATACAGATAAGCTTTCCAGACTTATGAGTCTCATCAGAAAAAATGAGCGTGAAAATCTTATAAAAATCGTTGCTCATGCAGACGAGCGACAGGACTGTATTTACAGTACTCTTGAAGAAAATCTGAATATAAACGCTGAAACTGAACTCTCCTTCGAACAGGGCGTGTCAATACTGTTTTATCTGGGATACCTGACATACGGACTCAGTGAAAACGGCAGAACGATATTCAGAGTTCCCAACCTCGAATTTAAGAAAATGTTCATGAAATATTATATGTCGGTATTTTTCATGAAGGGCGTCTTAACAGGCAGATTCAACAATATGTCAGCTCTTGAAGAAACCGGAGACATGTCAGTATTCACAGACTGTCTCAGGGAGGTTATTTCCGGGATTATTCCTGATAATGAAAAGGATGTAACAGAAAGAGCTATTGTATGCATTGCCGGCACTCTGATCCTGGGCAATCTGGAGCACTGCAGAACAGAAACAGAATACGAGATATGGCACAATGGACACAGAACAGATAAGCGGGCAGATCTTGTAATTCTGAACAGACACCGGGACAGTCCGTCATTTCTGATTGAATTCAAATACATCCGCGAAAAGGCAGTCCACAGTGAATCAGCACGCAAAAGAAATATCAGTAAAGTGAAAAGAACAGCAAGAGAACAGCTAACGGAATACATGACTGATGACAGGCTGAAGGAAACACCCAACCTTCATAAATATATTATTGTTTATGCCTACCATGAACTGTTCGTCGAGCAGCTGAAGGAAAATTAATCAACAGTCACTGAGTATATATCACTGCAACGGTTCTGCCTGCGTCTGCTCACACTGATAATGTTCTTCCAAATGTGGAGAAGTCCGGCAGAACACATTAAGACTCAGTTTTAACAAGTTTCAGGTAAAGTCAGTGTGTTTTGACAGTACATCTGCTGACTGATTTAAATTAAGGGAACTGCAATGCAAAGCTACACAGCAAACCGCTTCACCACAGCTCCGATGCTTGACTGGACAGACAGACACTGTCTGTATTTCTGGAGACTTATGACCCGGCGA
>CADBNP010000285.1 GCA_902796095.1 uncultured Aeromonadales bacterium
TCAAAAAAAATAATTTATTCGATCAAGTGCTCATTACTTAATCAAATTTCTTACATCTTGTTGAGTCTATATAGCACAACTCCCGCTCTAACTGATTGGTATTGTAAAATCTTCTCAATCCACATTGTGTCCGATGCATCACAGATCAGTCAGATACAGCAGGACAAGCGTTTCTCGTCGTAACTTTTATATTTCACACGGGTAAAAAAAACGGATAACTCCGAAGAATCATCCGTCGTTTTTTATTCTATGCATGAAAAGGCTTAACTACGCCTGTCTGATCTGAAACACCCCGTCTTCAAAACTGATCACGTATTTCTTCTTCACCATCACATGACCGGAGAGTATCTCATTAGACAGAGGATTTTCAATCTCCTGCTGAATAGCCCTCTTAAGCGGTCTCGCACCGAATACAGGATCGAAGCCGATCCTTCCGAGGTGCTCCCAGGCTGAATCATCAAGTTCAATCTCGTATCCAAGAACTCCCAGTCTTTTCATCAGATTGCTTACCTGAATGTGACAGATATTCAAAATGGCATCGTGATCAAGCGGATGGAACACCACAGTCTCGTCAATACGGTTCAGAAATTCCGGTCTGAAGTGCTCCTTCAAGACATCAAGCAGCTGTGCCTTCATCTGCTCATAGTTTTCACCACAGTTATCCTGAATCAGCTGAGAACCGAGATTTGATGTCATAATGATAACAGTATTCTTAAAATCCACGGTTCTGCCCTGACCGTCAGTCAGTCGACCGTCATCAAGAACCTGAAGCAGTACATTAAATACATCAGGATGGGCCTTTTCAACCTCATCGAGAAGAATTACAGAATAAGGTCTGCGGCGTACTGTTTCAGTCAGATAACCACCCTCATCATAACCAACGTATCCCGGAGGTGCACCGATAAGACGGGCAACAGAATGCTTCTCCATGTACTCAGACATATCGATACGAACCATGGCATCCTGAGAATCAAACAAAAATTCAGCCAAAGTCTTGCACAATTCTGTTTTACCGACACCTGTCGGACCTAAAAACAGGAATGAACCAATAGGCTTCATAGGATCCGAAAGCCCCGCCCTGCTTCTCCTTATGGCATTGGCTATCGCTACAACAGCGTCATCCTGACCTACAACACGCTTATGGAATTCATCCTCCATGCGAAGCAACTTCGATTTCTCACTTTCCATCATCTTTGATACAGGGATACCTGTAGCTTTGGAGATAACTTCGGCAATTTCATCATCAGTAACCATGTTTTTAAGCAGTCTGTCCTTTTGACTTTCAGATGAATCAGAAACAGGTTCCTTCAACTTTTTCTCAAGTTCCGGGATAACACCGTAAGTAAGTTCACTCATCTTGAGCAGATCATTGTTGCGTGTAGCGACTGCCAGCTCCTGACGGGCTTTATCAAGACGATCCTTTACATTCTGAGACTGATCCAGAGTCATTCTTTCTGTCTTCAGCTGATCATCCAACTGACGATACTCCTCCTCCTTCTTGGCCAGTTCATCACAGACCAACTTCAGTCTTTCCTTTGAAGCCTCATCATTGTCTTTGCTGATCGCCTGTTTCTCCATCTTAAGCTGGATGATTCGGCGGTCAATCTTATCCATAATCTCAGGCTTTGAATCCATCTGCATACGAATACTTGCAGCAGCTTCATCAATAAGATCTATGGCCTTATCCGGAAGCCTTCGATCAGTTATATATCTCGCCGACAATGTTGCCGCTGCAACTATTGCAGGATCAGTAATTTCAACATGATGGTGAAGTTCATATTTTTCCTGAAGTCCCCTCAGGATTGCGATGGTATCCTCTACCGATGGCTCTTCAGCAAAGACTTTCTGAAAACGACGCTCAAGTGCTGCATCCTTTTCTATGTACTTGCGATACTCGTTTAACGTCGTGGCACCAATACAGTGAAGTTCACCCCTTGCAAGAGACGGCTTAAGCATATTACCCGCATCCATACCTCCCTCGCCTGTTGCACCGGCTCCGACAATAGTGTGTATCTCATCAATGAAAAGGATAACCTGACCATTGGTCTTCTTAAGATCTGTAAGGAGAGCCTTAAGTCTTTCTTCAAACTCACCACGGTACTTTGCTCCGGCAATGAGTGAGCCCATATCCAAAGACAGAATCCTCTTATCCCGCAGGGTAATCGGAACCTCCTTATTGACTATACGCTGGGCAAGACCTTCAACAATGGCAGTTTTACCAACGCCTGGTTCACCGATAATAACCGGATTGTTCTTTGAACGTCTCTGGAGAACCTGTATGGTACGTCTTATCTCATCATCTCTTCCTATGACAGGATCAATCAGTCCATCCTCAGCTCGTTTTGTAAGATCGATAGTATATTTTGCCAGAGCTCCGCGCTGCTCCTCACTATTCTTCTCAGTAACAGCTATTCCTCCGCGAACCTCTTCAATGGCACTGTCGATTTTCTTGCTGGTTGCACCGAATTTATGAAGCAGATTTCCAAGTGCTCCGTTATCTTCAATTGCAGCAAGGACAAAAACATCGGTAGAGATAAAAGTATCACCCTTCTTTGCTGCGTAACGTTCACAAAGATTTAAAACACGATTTGTCTGGGGAGACAGAAGAAGTTCTCCTGAAGACGCTCCGCCAACCTGCGGCAGTTTATCCAGTTCAGAAAAGACACTCCGTCTGAAATCATTGATATTGATTCCGGATTTGACGATTATTTCTGATACAGCAGAATTCTCCGTAGATTTCAGGATCGCTGCCATTATATGCAGCGGCTCCATATACTGATTGCCATTTTTGTTGGCAATGGATTCTGCGTCAGTCAGAACCTTCTGAAATCCGGTCGTAAACTTGTCTATATTCATACCAAGCCTCCATTTTTTTACTCTCTGTAAAGATACGTATAGGCAAAGTAAAATATTTTCAAGAGTTCTGGAATATTTTTTTGAGATATCTCTTTATCGCAGGATGCGGTGACAGTCACCGTCTGATCCAGACTATGGAGGCCATTCTCCCTGTCGTTTTCTCTCGCCTGTAAGAGAAAAAAAGATCCTTCATGGAAAGGGTATCAAAATATCCGCCGTATATATTCTGAGGACGGAGTCCGACTGACAGAAGACGACGGACAGCAAGTAACGGCAAATCAGCCAGAAATTTATCAGTGCCGTCTATTTGAAGAAATGCACCACGGCATCCAGGATCTCTGTCCAGAAAAGCTTCTGCTACTTCACTGCCCACCTCAAAAGACTTGGGACCAATGCAGGGTCCCAAATAAGCGTGAATTGACTCGGGAATGACATTCATGGCAGAAATTGTATTTTCCAGTACTCCCGCACAAAGTCCCCGCCATCCGGCATGTGCATTACCTACAACCGAACCGCTTTCAGATGCAAAAAGTACTGACAGACAATCAGCCGTCATTATGGCAATGGCAACATTGGGGATACGGGTAACAATGGCATCTGCAGAAGGAACACCGTCAATTTCAGTTTCATCAACAGTAAGAACATCTGTTCCATGAATCTGATTAACATAAACAATACGCTCCAGACCTGTCAGTCTCTGAACAAGACTTCGATTCGAGCAAACATCAGCAATGTTATCCCCTGTATGAAAACCAAGATTTAGAGACGAATAACAACCGCGACTGACTCCGCCACTGCGAATTGTACATAAGGCTCCGACAGAAGACGGTACATTCCAGAAAGGTTCAATCATTTCGGTATCTCAGTTCCAGACTATTTCATCAGGATGAGCAAGGGTATCCTCTCTTAAATGTTCAAGAAGATCCAGCATATCATCTGGAATTGGAGCCTCAAATTGAAGTTTCTCACCGCTGATCGGATGTTCAAGTTCAAGTTTCACTGCATGAAGAGCCTGTCTTGGAAAAGTTGCCAGATACCTTGAAAACTCGGGAGATGCACTTCGTATCATCCGTCCTGTCTCACCATACTGCTGATCTCCGATCAGACTGTGATTGATATAGGCCATATGTACACGGATCTGATGAGTTCTTCCTGTTTCCAGACGGAGTCTTAGTCTTGTATGAGCTCTGAATTTTTCCAGAACTCTGTAATGCGTGACAGCCTCCTTTCCGTATCCTTCAGGAACAACAGCCATACATGTTCTGATCTTGGGATGTCTTCCTATAGGCTCGTCTACTACTCCGCCTGCTGTCATATGACCGCAGACAAAAGCCTCATACTCTCTTACCACATCATGACGGCTGATATCACGGACAAGAGAATTCTGAGCCTCCACATTCTTCGCTATCACCATAAGTCCGGAGGTATCCTTATCAAGACGATGGACAATTCCGGCTCTCGGAACATTCTGTACCTCCGGATAGTGATACAGCATTGCATTCAGCACCGTACCATCATGACAGCCGGCACCGGGATGCACCACCAAACCAGCTGGTTTATTAATTACAACAATGTAATCATCCTCATACACTATATCAAGAGGTATGTTCTGAGGCTCAAAACGGGTGTCATCCTCTATCTGTGCATTTATTAAGACAGTCTGTCCTTCGGATACCTGTGTCCTTGGAAGTGTAACAGCAATACCGTCAACAGAAACACATCCAGCCTCGATCCAGGTTTTGATTCTGCTACGCGAATATTCACTGAAAACAAGACTTAAAGTCTGATCCAGCCTTCGTCCATGATCATTAGCATTTATGATTGTTTCAAGATTGACGTTCTGTCCCATTACCCGATACCTATAGAAAAAATTCAGTCACAATTTTTGCCGGTTCAATAAACCGTGCTAATAACTCAGAAAAAAGAACCACAGCAAAACGAAGTTTATTATAAGATCATAAGTTATCTTTCTCAACGCACCGAGAAAAGAAGGCAATCAACACACATTAAACGAACATAGTCTCGCTCTTATGGAACTTCAGACATTATCTTCGTTCTAGTGAGAACAGACAAAAAAATAACAGCGATTCAACCATATCGACAGTTTAAAACACTTCCATTGAATGCGAGATAATGAATCATTCCGGATTCGGCACCTCCAGATCGAAACAAATATTTATTGCAATGAATTTCCAAAGTAGTTAGCATAAAGTGGGGTTCTTAGGCGAAAACGACTAAGTATCAGCACGCAGTTTATGGCATACTGATATATCCTGGCATAACGGCGGAGGTAAGATTGTTCAGATCTTCCTTAATTTAAACAACGGTCGGATCTCTGAAAACAATGTTATTTAAATCTTTCTGTTTGCCGGTGAAGAACTTTGCGGATTTATGAAGTTACTGTAGATGAAAGCACAGAATAAAAATCGCAGTTACCTTTTCTGAATCAGTTGCTGCCATCTGATCAAACTGATAGTTTAAACATATAGAAAAAGACAAGCATAAAGCAATGAAAATAAACCAGATTATTTACCTTTTAGGGATATTTACGTTATCTGCAGGATTAAACGGATGCACATGGAGTGATACAGAACCGGAAACAGTGGCAGACAAAAATCCGAAGAGTCTTTATGCCGACGCACAGCAGAGTATGGCTGAAGGTAACTATAAAAGAGCCGCAGAAATACTGGTAGCCCATAATTCAAGATATCCATACGGTCTGTACGCTGATCAGGTAAATCTGGATCTACTCTACTGCTACTATAAGAATGAGGAAAACACCAAAGGTCTGCAGGTGGCTGACCGCTTCATTAACGTTAACCCTGCACACAAAGATCTGGATTATGTATACTACATTCGCGGCCTGATTCTCATGCAGATGGATACGGATCTTCTTCACTCAATTTTTGCCATAGATCGCTACGATCGAGATCCTGCATACAGTGAGGAGGCTTTTCGCGATTTCGGGTTTATTGTCAATCAGATGCCGAGCAGCAAGTATGCTTCTGATGCAAAAATCAGAATGCTCTACTTGAAAAACCGTCTGGCAAAATATTATCTATCCGTTGCGCAGTACTACTATGACCGGCGAGCCTATGTGGCAGCAGCAAATCGAACAAAAAAAATCATCGACAGTTTTTACGATACAACATCAGCTGAAGGCGCCATCGAAATCATGATAAAGAGTTATCAGAAACTCGGACTGACAGATATGGAAAGAGAAGCAAAGAAACTGATGAAGCTCAATTTTCCAAAAAACAGTCTGGCGAATAACTGATGCTAAACCACAACGACTATAATCCACCTCTTGAACCTTACCTCGATATCATATACGAGGATCCGGCCATCATCGTGATCAATAAACCGTCAGGAATTCTCTCCGTACCCGGCAAGGAGGATCACCTTTTTGACAGCATTCTTACAAGAGTTCAGAAAAAATATCCTCTTGCGGCAGCTGCTCACAGACTGGATATGAGTACCTCCGGACTTCTCGTTGTACCCAAAACAAGACTTGCTGCCAGCATCCTTGGCAAACAGTTTCAGAACAGAACTGTAGAAAAGTGCTACTATGCCTGGGTAGCGGGAAAGGTTGAAAAGGATACAGGTGAGATAGATCTTCCGATTGCTCTGGACGAAAGCAACAAACCACTGCAGAAAATAGATTTTAAGAACGGCAGAAGAGCTGTAACCCAGTTTGAATGTATCTATAAATCTGAGCGGCGAAGTCTGATGAGACTGCACCCTGTAACCGGTCGATCCCATCAGTTACGTCTGCATATGAAGGAGTTCGGACATCCGATACTGGGTGACAAATGGTATGCCACACCGGAAATCCGGGCAATGGCACCACATCTTTACCTCCATGCCGGAGAACTGTCATTTGATGATCCGACAACAGGAAAAAGATGCTGTTTTAAAGTCGCTCCGCCATTCGAGACTCCGAACATAAAATTCTGATAAACAATCTGTGTCATCAATGCCGTCAGAGTGCAGAACCGGACGTCAATATGAAAAAAATACTCAATATCTTATTTCTGACATGTATCCTTGCTTCTGGCGTCTCAGTCCTTGCTGAAACAGTGCCTGACAGTAAGGACATCGGCTCTGAAACCACTGCCGAAGAAGAAACTAATGACAGCATTTCAGAGAACAAAGACGAAAAAAAGGAAACTGAAACCGTCAGAAAAAACATACCTGAAGAAAATTATGAAACCTATCTCAACACACTGAACGAACAGCAGAGAAAATACCTGAAAGAAAACTGGAGCCGGCATAAAAAAGCAAGAGAGGCCAACGGTGTTCTTTTCATTGAATACGAATCAGCAAAATCCAAAAGTTTAGGACATATTTTTTTCTTTCCGGACTGGAATACAACTCATCAGATGATCCGACTCGCTGAAACAGGTTCAGACAAAGGATACGACTGTTTCATTTTTCTTCCCATTCCCGAAGTTGCCGAGCATCTTCCAAACAGTGAAGATAATGCGGAAATAGCAGACATCAAGGACGCATTTCTTAACTATGTCAAAGCATCCATTGATACCATAGGAGCTCATGACAAGATCAACATTGTTCTTAGTGCCGGTGACACCATATCTTGGATCCTGTCCGGAATAGAGGAGGGAATAATCCTAAAACCTGACGGAATAATAGCCTATAATGCGGCCTATCGGGATCCCGATGCCAATGCGTTTGTCGCTACCCAGTTAAGCACTTTCAGGGGAATCTTTGCTGATATCGTTACAAAGGAATCCAACAGTTATCTCAATGATGCTGTTGAAAAAAGAACATTCATGTTGAAGAAGCAGGGAAGAAAGCCTTCCACATTCAAACTAATCAGATGCGGAGATCTGTGTGAGCTGGATAAATCCTTCGGAGCATATCTGAAGAAGACAAAATTTAAAACAGGAGGAACCGTCAGAAAAAGCAGATGACAGCAGAAACAGCTTAACTGATGTGACGGTATTCCTTTACAGTTTCCCATGCCTGCTGAACAGACTGGCACAGCTCTGTATATTTTTTCACACCATCCTTACCAAGTCCCTGGGCTATGGCCCGATCCGGATGATATTTGCTCATCAGCCTGCGATAAGCCTTTTTCACTTCTTCATCGGAAGTATCAGGAGTTACTCCCAGAGTAAGATAGGCATTTCTCAGTTTTCCTGAAAAACTGCCACCGCAGTTTCTCTCTCCGGAATCATTATTCTGATAACTTTCTTTTCTGCCATGATATGAATATTCATCTCTTTCTCCGTCACCGGAATAACCATTTCGGCTCTGACGCCCGTATTCATTTCCTCCGCTGTTCTGATTTGAATGATGCCCCCAGCTTTCAAAGGTTCTGTAGCAATCCCTGGTACTGTCATACTCCAGTCCGTATCTTCTGATCATTTCCCTTAGCAGAAGATCTATTTCACTTTTTGAAAACTGGTACCAGGAACCAATTTCATAGATAAGATCTACCTCGCTTCGGGTAAGAAGAGAATCATAAAACAGTATGGAAATCTGACTTAGAAAAACAGAGGTCCGCTGCTGATACTCAAGTCTGTAAAGAGACGATGTGATAATGCGGCGAATTTCATTCTTTGATGCGGCACGACCTGCTTTGACAAAATCTCTTGCAGCCATACCCTCCTTATCGGGCAGTCCGTACTGCTCTATCATTTCATCAACAAAAAGATACTGCATATTGATACTGCAGGAGCTGCGAACGGCGACAAACCCTAACGGAATAAATATTATTCGGGCAAATTCAAAACCGTCACTGGAACTGTCATGATTATTTTCACAGCCGTCATGCCGCTCCGAAGAACGATCGCCGGATTCTTTCTCATGCACATCTGAATCTTTCTGAGTCGAGCCTATGGCCATAAGGACGACTATGGCGACAATAAAGAAGCCAACACCAAGCACCGGACTGCGAAAAAATTCAGCAATTCCTGTCCCAACCGCCGCAATCAGATACAGGGTAATACATCCGCAGCAACACGATGAAGGGCTGTTATTATTATCTGAAGCCATAGAGAAAGAAACCTAAACAGTGACGGGAACAAATGACAGTCAAGTCAGCGGCAACACTGAGAAATATATTTGTTAACTTCCTCAAGGCGTTGCACTGTACCGACATCAAACCACGTTCCTGAAAGCATTTCACCTGTTATAAGATCGCGACTGATCCATTCAGTGAACCACGGCTTCAATGCACATCTTCCCTCCGGTATTTCGGCAATATACTCAGGATTGTAAACTGCCGCTCCGGTAAAGGTACAGGCAGGAGTATTTCTGACCATTCCGCTTTCTATGGAAAAATCACCTTCAGGATGATGAGGTGGATTCACAGTCAGCCACAGATGAGCAGCAGAATTCCATGATTCAGGAACTCGGAACTCCCGATAATCTGCGTCAATATAAGTATCACCGTTAAGAACAAGAAACGGTTCACTGCCAAGCAGCGGCAGAGCATGCCTCAGTCCGCCGGCGGTTTCAAGTCCTCCTGGAATTTCATGAGACCACTTCAGACTTACCCCAAGAGACGAACCGTCACCCAGGGCTTCAACCAGTTTTTCTCCAAGCCATGCCGTATTAACAACAATATCGGTAATACCGGCATCTCGAAGCTTGTTTATATGGTGGACTATAAGAGGTACTCCTCCGACCTCGACCAGCGGCTTAGGTATTCTGTCAGTAATCGGTCTTAACCGTTCGCCTCTTCCTGCAGCAAGAATCATTACTTTGCGGATCACAGCAGTCTGTCCTCCATCAGAATTTTAAAGTCTCCCAGAACGGGGTATTTGGCTGAAACCTCCCTTACATAATCAAAGGTTCGAGGAAGGTACTGCAAATATCCATCCTTTCCGTCGCGATGCAGCAGACGGCAAAAAATACCAATTGCCTTAAGGTGTCTCTGCATACCGGTAAGATCCAGAAAGAATTCAAATTCCTCCAGTGATTTATTCCTTAGAATTCCCATACTGCTGTACCCGTCAAATGCATAACGAACTATTTCGTTTCTGAGTTCATGCTCAAGAGTTATGTAGCAATCCTTGATCAGCGATACCAGATCATAGGTAACCGGACCGGTCACTGTATCCTGAAAATCCACCAGAGCCAGAGAACCATCCTGCCGGATCATAATATTTCGACAGTGAAAATCCCGATGCATGGTCACCTGAGGCTGAGCCAGACTGTTGTCCACGAGCTGACTGATAGTCAGATTCCATATTTTCTCGTCACTGCCTGTCAGTTTTCTGCCAAGATGAGCATCGAGATACCAGTCGATAAAAATCTGATCTTCCCTGCGGATGAATTCCCCGTCAAATGCAGTGAATTTCTCGGAAACTGAAGCAATCTTCAACAGTAAATCTGCCGCCTTCAAATACATCACATGCATTGAGTCGCTGTCTGTCAGACGTGAACTGAACATCACATCACCCAGATCCTCAACACAAAGATAACCATTCTGCAGATCAGCCTCATAAACCTTTGGCACAGGAATACCGTATCTGTTGTAGACAGATGACAGTTCCACAAATTCCCTGTTTTTTTCTGTAGCCGGGGGCGCATCAACGTAGATACGATCCCTGTATCTGTAATATTTTCTGAAGGAAGCATCTCCGGAAACGATAACCGGCTCGGGAGATGGTTCACCTGTAACCCTACTGATAAAATTCACAAGATCAGCAAATCTGTCCATCTGTCAAAACGCTCCATTCATAAAACGACATCCGGGATAATTTTAACTTTTTGATCTCCAAAATTCAGCAACAGATTTCATTCTCTCAAAAGGAAAAGCACCGGTAACAAAGCCTTGCGGATCTGCCCTGTATCAATGATTCAGCCGAACATTGTCATCAATATGTAGTTATGAAAAAATGACCGATATGATAGAATTACGGGGTTAAATAATCAGAAAATACGAACAGCAGTTCTGGAACCAATCAATGCATCTTAAAGTAAAAAAACTGACAGCTATTGCTCTCCTATCAGTACTTTCAGCATCGGCATATGCTGAAGTTGCAAAGTACAGGAATCCTTTTCCTGGTTTCAGCAAACAGTGCTATGCAGACGTACCTGCCATAGATGATCAGGAGTTTGATTTCAAAACTACGCCTATAGATATTTATTCCGATTCCGTAAGTTCCTCCGATAAATATCACATCTCGTTTTTCGGTGATGTTCAGTTTACACAGGGAAACCGCTTTCTGAATGCCGACCAGACATCATATGATCGACAGCTCAACCAGATTCAGGCCATCGGAAATATAAGATACAGAGACGGATATATAACAATCAGGGATGCTTCCATGCTCGATACGAGTCTGGACACCCGTATTGCAACACTGACGGATCCGGAGTACATACTGCACGGATCACCGACTCACGGCAATGCCAGAAAGGTTATGTACAACCACAAGGATGGTCTGTATCACTTCGAGAATGCAAAAATCACAACATGCCCCAAGAGTGATGAAACATGGTATCTGACGGCTTCAACCGTAGATGTGGACAACAACGAGGTGTTCGGCGAGGCCTGGAATACAACTCTGTGGTTTTATGATGTTCCGGTATTTTATCTTCCATACTTTACATTCCCGATCAAAAATCAGCGAAAGACAGGACTGCTTTATCCGTCACTTGAGTACGGAAAATCCGACGGTCTGCAGCTGGCAACACCTTTCTACTGGAACATAGCGCCAAACTATGATTACACTCTGACGCCAAAGCTTATAACAAGGCGTGGATTTTTCAGTTCCCATGAGTTCAGATACATGCTTGATCCACACAATACCGGCACGCTGAATTTTGAATACATAAACCACGATCGCAAAGCCAGCAGAGACGACGGCTATAATTCAAACAGATGGTACCTCAGATACCTTCACCATAGCGATTTTCTAAACCGCAGGATTACATTCGACATTAACTATAACAAGGTAAACAATCACGATTACAATTATTTCAGTGATCTGGGAAATATTTCCGGCTCCAACAGCAAGCTTCTCCAGAATGCGGTACTGAAATACAGACCCGCAAAATTTACTACGGTATCACTGGAAGCCAGAAACTATCAAATGCTTATCGACACAAACGTCAAGCCGTTTTCAATACTGCCCAAGCTTTCCGTTACCAACTCGATGCCTTTCAGATATTTCAATCTGAGAAACTATGCCGAGGCAACAAACTTCATCCATACAGGCGGCAACGATGTTCAGGGAGACTATGAAGGAAAACGTCTCCACATGGAAAGTGCCATAAACGTGCCGATTCTCCAGCAGCCTTATCTGCAGATAGACAGTTCGCTGAAATTCATGTATACAAGGTATACGCAGGATTCTGATCACGCAATGATGCCGTATCTGGCAGATCAGGGATTTACGCGTATTGAGGACACCGTAGATCGTTTTCTCCCGATGTTCAATATGAAGCTCCGTCTGATCCTTGATTCGGATTTCAGTCTCTTCGGAACGGGTTTTAACCAGTCACTGGAGCCTGTCATTCAGTACCTCTACATTCCATATCGCAACCAGGACAAAATAGGGCTGTACGATACTACAGACTTTATTCAGGACTATTACAGTCTGTTCTACAGCAACCGTTATGCCGGTATTGATCGCATATCAAATGAAAACAGACTGACTTTGGGCTTTACCAGCCGTCTGACCGATGATCACGGTCACGAAAGAGCTGTTCTCACAGTCGGACAGGCCTTCTCGCTGGAAAAACAGAAGGTTGGTCTGTATCCCGGATACATGGACAACAGGCACTCAAAATCTAATTTCAACATGATGCTTGAAATCAAACCGCATGAACATGTCAATTTTGCAAGTTCACTGTCTTATGACACGATCAAGCATCATATGTACCGCGGATTTGCGGCACTTGAATACAGGGATGATTCCATTACAGCACAGCTCAACTACCGCTATACAAGGCAGGGAAACAGAACAATGTTTGATTTCAAAAAGGTGGATCTGAAACAGTTCGGAGCTCACCTTGCACTGCCAATAAATGATAATTTCAGTTTCATGTCATCTGTATTCTATGATCTGGAGCAGAAACACAACATCGACAGAATAGTCAAATTCCAGTATGACAACTGCTGCTGGAAATTCAATGTATTTTTAGAACAGGTTAACGAACCTGACAATATACATCTGAAAGCCCGCGAGGATACAAAATTCGGACTTCAGTTTGAAATGAAGGGTCTCGGAAGCCTTGGCGGAAAGGATCTTGAGCATAATCTCAACACCCGTCTGCTTCCTTACAACCGTCCATTCAATATATCGGAGTAGTCATGCTAAAAAAATTAATCTCTCTTTTAATCGTTTCATCATTGACCTTCGGTTCCCAGGCAGTCATGGCTGACAGCGAAAAAAACCGCATCGAGGCTATAGCCAATGACAGGGTTATTCTAAAAAGTGATCTGGACAAATACGAGGCGGATTATCTTAAGAAAATGAGAGCACACCTGTCAGCAGAGCAGTTACCGGATCGTCTGATCATCCGACGTCAGGCGCTTGATCAGCTGATTAATTCAGCACTGGTAGAACAGCTTGCAGAAAAAATGGGGGTATCCATCAGTGACACACACCTTGATCAGATGATGGAAACCGCTGCAAAGATTAACGGTACCACCGTACAGAAACTTTACGAAGAAAGTTTTAAACGTGACGGTCTTACTCCTGCTCAGACAAGAGAAAAGTTCAGAAAGGAAGCACTTCTGAGTGAGTTCCAGAGTATAAATGTGAGAAAACGTATAAAAATTTCAAATCAGGAAATTGACCAGATGGTTGACATACTCAAGAAGGAGCAGGGTCATGAGGTGATATACCAGATAGCCGACATATTTCTCCGTCTTGAAAGTTCAATGTCTCCGCAGGAAATGGCGGAGGTGGAAAATCTTGCAAATGATCTGGTGAACCGCATAAAAAAGGGTGAAAGCTTCGGAAAGCTCGCTGCTCAGTACAGTCAGGACGACAAGGCATCAAGCGGCGGAGAATGGGGGGAAACCAACATCAACAGCCTTCCTACAATGTTTGCTGATCACATTGTCGGTGCCAGAGAAGGAGATATCATCGGTCCGGTCAGAATTGATTCAGGATATATCATCATCAAGATCATAAAAATCAAGGGGCACAAATATGCACCGGATCTCAAGGTGAAACTGAGACATATACTCATCAAACCTACAGTGATCCTTTCGGACAGCAAGGCTGTGGAAAAGCTAAACGAAATCAGAGCCCGCCTAGAAAATCATCAGTCAGATTTCGGAACTGAAGCCAGCAGGTACTCTGAAGATCCTGCTTCAGCTGTAAACGGCGGTGAAATTGAAATGCAGAGTCCGGATATGTTTGATCCTCTTTTTGCCCAGAACATAAAGACTCTTAAAATAGGTGAAATCAGTGCTCCGTTCAAATCAAGCTACGGATGGCATATTGTGCAGCTCATGGATAGGAAAGTAGACATGAACTCCCAGTCTGCACTGAAAGACAAGGCCTTTGAAATACTGTTTTCAAGGCGCTACAACGAGGAACTGATCTTCTGGCTGAACGAACTGCGCAATCAAAGTTATATAAAAATTATGGATGAAGATCTGCAGAAAGTTCATCAGTCAGACGAAGAACTGCCGTAATAAGGATGAAAATAATGGACAGCAACGTATTTCGTATAGTTATTTCTTCTGGAGAAAGTGCCGGCATCGGTCCGGAAATCTGCCTTGCCATAGCAGAGCGCAGCTGGCCTTGCCAGCTGGTTGTGCTTGCAGATCTTTCACTTTTGAAAAAATATGCAAAACTGCTTAACAAAAACATCACCTTCAGAGAATATGATCCAGATGCTCCCATTGAAGCGTCTCAGGCCGGCACCATCACCTACAAGCAGATCCGGCTTCTCGCTTCAGTCACCCCTGGCAAGCTGAAGGTTGATAACAGCGCATATGTAATAAACATGCTCACTGAAGCTGCAAGGGGATGTATGTCCGGAGAATATCATGCAGTCGTCACAGGACCTGTGCACAAGGGTATAATTGCCGATTCCGGGCTTCAGTTTACCGGTCATACAGAATTTTTCAGAGACTATGCAAAGGTCAGAGATGTTGTGATGATGCTGGCCACAGAAGGACTCAGGGTCTCCCTGGCAACGACCCACATACCTTTGTGCGAGCTTTCCAAAACTATTACCGCACCGCTGCTTAGAAATATCATAACCATAGTCGATCATGATCTTAAGTCCCAGTTCGGAATTGAAAATCCCAAGATCTATGTCTGCGGTCTCAACCCTCACGCAGGTGAAGGCGGGCATCTCGGCATGGAGGAAATCAATACCATAACACCCGTAATCAAACAGATGAAGAAAAAGGGTATCAATGTTATCGGTCCGATGCCGGCGGATACTGTATTTCAGCCGAAATATATGCAGGATGCAGATACCATTCTGGCAATGTACCATGATCAGGGGCTTCCCGTACTCAAGTACATCGGATTCGGAAAAGCTGTAAACATTACTCTCGGACTTCCGTTTATACGTACCTCAGTAGATCACGGAACCGCACTTGATCTTGCAGGAAAAGGTCTTGCAGATCACGGAAGTTTATATACTGCTATTGAATATGCAATAAAAATGGCCAAGGCTAAATATGGGCAGAAATAAATCAGGGAGCAGTCTGCAGGCAACTGGCGGCTACCACGCAAAAAAGCAGTTCGGACAGAATTTTCTCCGGGATGAAGGAGTAATCGATACGATAATCAATACGATCGCACCTTCTGATAAAGCCACCATGGTTGAAATAGGTCCCGGGCTCGGTGCACTGACGGAACCTGTCTGTGAAAGAATCAGACATCTCAACGTGATAGAAATCGATCGGGATCTTGCAGAGCGACTGAGGCATCATCCATTCATCCGCGCTCAGTTAACCATTTACGAAGAGGATGCGCTGAATTTTGATTTTTCAAAACTGAAAGAGGATGATAAACCGTTAAGGATCTACGGCAATCTGCCATATAACATATCAACTCCTCTGCTGTTCCACCTTTTCAGTTTCGGTTCACAGATCCATGATATGCATTTTATGTTGCAGAAGGAGGTCGTTGATCGACTGACTGCTGTTCCAGATACAAAAGACTACGGAAAACTAACCATTATGGGACAGTACTACTCGAAAATGATGCCGTTTCTTGAGGTTCCCCCTTCCGCATTCACACCATCACCAAAGGTTGACTCGGCGGTAATTAAAATTATTCCGTATATCTCAAAACCTTTTGTGGCTGATGATGAAAAACTGATGAACAAAGTTGTAGCCTCCGCCTTTAATCAGAGACGCAAAACAATATCCAACAGTATGTCGGAATACCTTGATTCTGAAGATTTCAGAGCTCTTGGATTAGATCCAAAGGCACGGGCTGAAAATTTAACAGTCGAACAGTATGTAAGAATAACCAATTATCTTAGTCAGAAGGAACTGGCATGAAAACCTACTGCGTAGGAGATATCCACGGCTGTTTTACAGAATTTGCAGAACTGCTTGATTCCGTCGGTTTCAATGAGAACGAGGATTTTCTCCTGGCAACAGGCGATATCATAGGACGCGGCCCCTATCCCATAGAAACCCTGCGTTTTTTTCTGAGAAACAGAAGCAGGATAGTTACTGTTCTGGGGAATCATGAACTCAGTCTCCTTAGAAATTATTCCATCTGGCGATCAATATCAGATCCTAAAA
>CADBNP010000286.1 GCA_902796095.1 uncultured Aeromonadales bacterium
GAACGGGGCAGATTTTGTTGTAAAATTCAGCAGGTAGGCATTTCTGTGCGGCGGAGCTTTTTTTGAAGTGATCCCAGGGGCAGGCAGGTGCATTTTTGTTTTCGACAATATGAGATTTGATTCAATTCAGTTATAGGATTTTAAGATGAAGGTATTAGTTATCGGCAGCGGCGGACGTGAGCACGCCCTGGCATGGAAGGCGGCTCAGTCAAAGCTGGTTAAGGAAGTCATTGTGGCTCCGGGTAATCCAGGTACAGCTCTTGAGTCCAAAACCCACAACGTTGATATCAAGGTCAGCGATATAAAGGGACTGGCCGACTTTGCGGAGCGGGAGCATGTTTCACTTACCATCGTCGGACCTGAGGCTCCTCTTGTTGATGGAGTTGTTGATGAGTTTACATCAAGGGGTCTGAAAATTTTCGGACCGACCAGATATGCGGCTCAGCTTGAAGGTTCCAAGTCGTTTACCAAGGATTTCCTTGCCCGCCATAATATACCTACCGCCAAATACAAAACATTCACCGAGGTTGATCCGGCTGTTGAATACATAAAGGAACTTGGAGCTCCGATTGTTGTAAAGGCTGACGGTCTGGCCGCCGGCAAGGGTGTGATTGTCGCTCTGGAGGAGCAGGAAGCAATTGACGCTGTCAGGGACATGCTTTCCGGTAACGCCTTTGGCGCTGCAGGCAGCAGAGTAGTTATTGAAGAATTTTTATCCGGTGAGGAAGCGTCGTTTATTGTAATGGTTGACGGTGAACATGTCCTGCCGATGGCTACAAGTCAGGATCACAAGCGTGTCGGTGACGGGGATACCGGTCTTAACACCGGCGGCATGGGTGCATACTCTCCGGCTCCTGTTGTTACCCCTGAGGTTCACCGGCGGATTATGGATCAGATCATTTATCCTACTGTAAAGGGCATGTCTGATGAAGGGCATCCGTATACGGGTTTTCTGTACGCCGGTCTGATGATTGATGATGCAGGAAATCCTAGGGTCATTGAATTTAACTGCCGTTTTGGAGATCCTGAAACTCAGCCTGTCATGATGAGAATGAAATCTGATCTGGCTGAACTGTGTCTTGCTGCAGTTGAAGGAAAGCTGGATACGGTGGAGTGTGTATATGATCCGCGTCCCGCAGTCGGTGTCGTTCTGGCTGCAGAGGGTTATCCTCAGTCTCCGAGAAAGGGTGACGAAATTACAAAGCTTCCTGCAAAGAATTCGAAGGATGCCATGATATTTCATGCGGGAACCGCAATTTCAGACGGCAAGCTTGTTACTAACGGCGGAAGAGTGCTGTGCGCCACAGCCCTGGGCAGCAGTGTGAAGGATGCACAGCGCAAGGCTTACTATCTGGCGTCCCAGGTGTCATGGAACGGAATGTTCTTCCGTCATGATATCGGCTATCGTGCAATAGCCAGAGAGGAACAGTAGGATGATCAGGCTGGCGGCCTTCGATCTGGACGGAACTCTTTTCAACAGCAGTTCCAGAATATCCGATGTTAATCTTGCCGCTCTTGATGAAGCAAGAAAACGGGGGATCAGGATTGTTATCGCATCAGGCCGTCCCTATACTGTTGTCAGACATGTCCTTGAACAGCTCAGACTTGATCTGACTGACAGCTACTGTATTACCTTGAACGGTGCACAGATTATAAGGTGCCGTGATGACAAGGAACTTTCCGGCTCTTTCATTTCCGGCAGGGATGTAAGAGATATTGCCGGTTTTGTTCTTCCCCGCGGTGCCTTTATGCATACCTATTCCGTACGGCGCGGACTGCTGCTCAGCAGAATGAATCCATATTCGGAAATTGAACTGTTTGGCGGTCTGGTAAAACATGCCGAAGATAATTTTCTGAAGCTCGATGATAATGAAAAATTCTACAAGGCTCTGGTGGCGGCACAGAGGGAACTGGTAGATCAGATTGCTGCGGCTGTTCCTGATGAGCTTCGATCAAGATTCAAGGTGATCAGATCTCTTGGAACACTGCTTGAGTTTCTGGAGCCGGGAACAGGCAAGGGGCCGGCTCTTGCACGACTTGCGGAGGAACTTGGAATTTCCGCCGGAGAAATCATCGCTTTTGGTGATGAGCAGAATGATCTTGATATGATAGAGTATGCCGGTACAGGTGTGGCCATGGCAAACGGCGGAGAGGAAATAAAAAGAAATGCTGATTTTGTGACTCTGTCCAATGATGAGGACGGAGTGGCATATGCACTCAGACGTTTCTGCTTCTGACCGGTATGGTATAGCTGCAGATTGTTTATTTTTTAGGTTGTTTTATGAGTAAAGAGAAAAAACGGACCATGGGCGAGTACCTTGTAGCCTTTATGCGTCTGATCACTCCCTTCTGGAGATCAAAGGAAAGCAGATCCTGCAGATTTCTGCTTCTGATGGTTTTCATTTTCAGCGGACTCAGTGTTTTTATCGCAAAGCAGGTCAACACCTGGTACAACGACTTTTACAATTCCCTTCAGGAGTATGACATCGATGCCTTCTGGTCGGAAATGGTTATTTTCTGTGTTATAGCAACTTTCCATGTTTATGTTGCAGTAACCAATGCCTACGTGAAGCAGAAGATAATGATCGAATGGCGTCACTGGCTCAGTACTCACTTCATGCGCAAGTGGCTGAGTAACGGCGTGTTCTACAAAATGCAGTTTTCAGAAGCCCAGACTGATAACCCGGATCAGCGTATAGCTGCAGATCTGGATGAGTTTGTAAGTCTTACTTTTTCTCTCACAATCGAGATCCTTACATCCCTGGCCATGCTTGTGACCTTCTTTTCTGTTCTGTGGGAACTTTCGGCCGCAGTTGATATGCATATCGGTGATACGGTGATCCATCTTCCTGACGGTTACCTGTGCTATCTTGCCGTGATCTATGCCGCCATAGGCACTGTACTGACGTTTATCATAGGCCGTCCGCTTATCAGACTGAATTTCAGACAGCAGAGGGTTGAAGCCGACTACCGTTTCTCCCTGGTGCGAATTCGTGAAAATGCTGAATCCATAGCCATGTACCGCGGTACAAAGGAGGAGGGAGTCTATCTTGAGGAGCGTTTCGGACAGGTGGTAAAGAATGTTTACAACATCATGCTCAAGTCTGTTCATGTCGGCTTCTTTTCACTGTCGTACAACCAGGCATCAGTGGTGTTTCCGTTCATTATTTCATCACCGCTGTATTTTGCAAAAACAATAACTCTCGGTTCGCTTATTCAGATTTCATCGGCTTTTGGACGGGTTCAGGATTCTCTGTCAACTCTGATCAACAATTTTGCATCGCTGGCAAGGTGGAAATCTGTTATTGATCGTCTCGTTCAGTACAACGAGAACATGGAGGAGGCCGCCGGGATTACCACCATACCGGTTGATGAGGCTGGTACAGTTTTGGCCGCCGAGGGACTTTCCATTACATCACCTGACGGCCGTCAGCTGATGCTGGATGGAAACTTCAAACTCAGACCGGGAGACGCAATGCTTATAAGAGGTCCTTCCGGCTGCGGCAAGACTACACTGTTCAGAACTCTGGCCGGACTCTGGCCTTATGCCACCGGCCGGATCAACTATCCCCTCGGTGAGGTTCTGTTTCTGAGTCAGAGACCTTATATTCCTCTTGGAACACTCCGCAGAGCCATATGTTATCCACATGCGCCTCTTCCGGATCATGTGATTCTGCCGGTTATTGAGCAGACTCATCTCGGGCATCTGGTTCAGAAACTGGATATTGAAGGAAACTGGGGACAGATTTTAAGTCTCGGTGAACAGCAGCGTGTTGCCTTTGCCCGTGCAATACTTCTTCATCCTCAGGTTGTTTTCATGGATGAAGCCTCATCCGCGGTTGATGAGGACCTGGAAAACAGTCTTTATACCGAACTTCGCAATCATCTGACATCCTCTATTATTGTCAGTGTCGGTCATCGCAGCACACTGAAGAGATTCCACAACTGCTGTCTCGAATGGGCGGAGGATCTGAACTGGAATATGGTGGACAGTGCCGAGTATGCCGAGGATGGGTGTTTTACTGATAAAAAGGCTGTCCCTGATGAGCATATGGATGATGAATCATTTGAACGCTACCGTGCAGGAAGCGTATATACCAAGGAACATACGGAATCCGGCAGAACCAGTATTTTAAGAAGACTCCTTGAGTTTCTTGGAAGGGACGGCAGGTAGTTATGGATATCAGCAGTGCTCTTGAGGAGCTGCACCTGAACAATTATGACGAGGCTGCAGCTCTGTTTAAGGATGCCGCCGCCGGCGGTAATTCCGATGCATGTGATTTTATTGTGCAGATATACCGTCTGGGTCTTTCATCTCATGTAACGCGGAAGGAGGCTCTCGAATATGCCATCAAGGGCTACGAGTACCGTTCCAGGGACGGCTGCTACAATCTTGGCACCATGTACAGAACCGGATTTTTAGGCAGTCCGGATTATGCCAAAGCCTACGATTTTTTCACTGAGGGCAGTTCGGAGCTTCACGATCCGAGGTGTTCCTTTGAACTTGGGGAAATGCTGAGGCTGGGTGAAACCGGAAAAGGATCCCGTGTTGATGAGGCGGTAAAGTACTACCATGCAGCTGCAGCCAGAGGATATTACCCGGCTCAGTTTCAGCTGGCGTGTATTTTCGAGCGGGTTGTCAAGGATTTTGACGCCACTCTTGAATTCTACCGCAGCTCTGCGGAGAAGGGGTATGTGGATGCCATGCTGCGTCTCGGATACATCTATGAAAAGGGCGTCAGGGTAGATCCCGATCTGTCCTCGGCTGTGGACTGGTACAGGAAGGCTTCGGATGCCGGATCTACGGAAGGATTTCTCAAGATTGCAAGAATGGTGCTCTGCTCGGCTGACAGGAGTGGCATACTTCATATTGCTCCCGGTGATCTGGAAAAACAGCTTGCCGATCTGGCGGAGAAGGGATCTGATCCGGCTGAGCCTCTTTATCTTCTAGGCTGTCTCTCGGAGATGCAGGGAAAGTACGGATCTGCAGGATCTTTTTTCTACCAGTCCGCTCTCAAGGGCTGTCTGCCTGCATTATGCCGCTATGCCGCTCTGCAGATTGAGCACGGGGAACATTTGAATATGGGCGGAGATTCAGAGAATCGTGTCAGTGCAGGATCTGCTCTGAAGCATTGCGACAGGATTGAATCTTATGCTCTGCTTCATGTGGTTCGGATCACCGCATCTTCCATGACTGAATCCGCAAAAAAATACGAATATCTTATGAGTTCGGAAAGAATTGTCGATACCGCTGACAGACTGCTCAGTGATATCCATCCGACTCTGTCCGATGAGGAGATTGCCGAGGCCGGACGGATTGCAGACGAGAAAATCGGTCAGATGTTCGGTATTCATGATGCGTCTTCGGCCAGTGCGACCAGATCGTAAACAAGTTTAAGAGCCGCCTTTGGTGTAAGATCATCGGGATCTACTGATCTGATTTTATTAAGAAGCATTTCGCGGTAGTCCTCTTTGTCAAACAGAGAAAGTTCAAACTGTTCATTCTGATCTGATGTTTTTCCTGCCTCTGCCGGACGGTTCCTTTCAAGTTCCTTCAGCTTTTCTCTTGCTCGCTTCAGCAGATCCTCCGGAAGTCCCGCCAGGGCGGCCACCTGAATACCGTAGGATTTGCTTGCGGCTCCGCTTTTCACCTCATGCAGAAAAACAATGCTGTCGTGGTGCTCAATGGCTCCGAAATGAACATTGGTCACGTCGGATCTTTCCTCGGGAAGCTGCGTCAGTTCAAAGTAGTGGGTTGAGAACAGAGTCATGGCATGAAGATCCGCAAGATATTCGGCTGTTGCCCAGGCGATTGCCATTCCGTCAAAGGTGCTGGTGCCGCGTCCTATTTCATCCATCAGCACCAGACTGCGGTTTGTGGCATAGTGGGCTATGTTTGCGGTTTCAGTCATTTCGACCATGAAGGTGGATCGTCCGGATGCAAGATCGTCCGAGGCTCCTATGCGGGTGAATATCTGATCAATGTCGCCGATGACGGCGGATGTTGCCGGAACAAAGCTTCCCATGAAGGTCATGATTACGATGATTGCCGTCTGGCGCATGTAGGTGGATTTTCCGCCCATGTTCGGACCGGTAACTATCTGCATGGAGCAGTCTCTTTCGAGTACCGTGTCATTTGGAATGAATGCTCCCTGCAGAACCTTTTCCACCACCGGATGACGCCCTCCTCTGATTTCAATCCTATGTTCAGTCTTAAGTTCCGGTCTGCAGTATCCGCCTTCTGCGGCAACAGACGCAAGCGAGTTGAGTGTATCCAGTCTGGACAGCCAGAAAGCAGTATCCTGAAGCTGCTCAAGAAACGGGAGCATGTAGTCAATGAGTTCTTCATACAGATTTTTTTCAAGCTCCAGTGATCTGGCTCTGGCGTTGAGGACCTTTTCCTCGAATTCCTTAAGCTGGGGTGTTATATAGCGCTCGTTGTTCTTCAGAGTCTGTCTTCTTATGTAGTCGGCGGGAACTCTGGATGCCTGACCTCTGCTTACATCTATATAAAAACCGCAGACACTGTTGAATCCGACCTTGAGTGTGGTGATACCGGTTCTTTCCCGTTCGGACTGCTCCAGCTGCTGAAGAAACACCTCGCTTCCCTGGGACAGCGCCCTTAACTCGTCAAGTTCACTGCTGTAGCCGTCCTTAATGACGTTGCCGTCTCTTATCAGCAGAGACGGCTGATCCAGAATTGCTGATTCCAGTTTGAGCCTCAGCTCGTCAAACTGTTTAATATGAAGAGTGAAGGTACTGTCCCAGTGCCGGCAGGCTGCCTTTGAAATCTCCGCAATTCGCGGTATTGCTTCAAGACTTGATCGCAGACGGCACATATCCCGTGGCCGTATGGTTCTCAGTGCCAGTCTGGCAAGAGTTCTTTCCATATCGGAAACCGGTGCCAGAGCTTCGGAAAGATCTGCTGTAACTGCGGCGTTTATCAGATCCTCTATGCAGTCCTGACGAAAAGCTATTTCATCGCAGCTGCGTATTGGCAGCTGGATCCAGCGCCGGAGCATTCTTGCACCCATGGGGGTGGCGCAGCGATCGAGCACAGATGCCAGAGTGTTGTCTGTTCCTCCGCCCAGGTTTACCACGAGCTCAAGGTTGCGCCGTGTTGCCGGATCCAGCTTTATATAATCGCTGTCCTTTATGAGTCTGACAGCTCTGATATGAAGAAGTGCCGTGCGCTGGGTGTTTTTTACGTAATTGAGAAGACATCCGGCGGCGCACAGAGCAACAGGAGCCTGTTCCACGCCGAATCCGTCAAGCGACACTGTTTTGAACTGGGAGCAGAGAGTCTTGTGGCAGGAACTGAGCTCAAATTCCCATTCGGGACGGTGTCTGAGACCTGTTTTGAGATCTGCAAAGATTTCACGGCTGATGCATTCATTGTAGAGCAGCTCTGCCGGTGATATGCGCTGAAGTTCAGCTGTCAGATAGTCTGATCCCTTTCCCTCCTGCAGCGAGAATTCTCCGGAAGACATGTTGATCACGGCGATGCCGTAAACGGAGTCCTTTGGATCATAATTGACGCAGGCGATAAGATTATCTCTGCGATCATTAAGCAGTGCTTCATCAGTAACGGTACCAGGAGTAACTATTCTTGTTACTCTGCGCTCCATTGGTCCCTTTGTTTTTCCCGGTTCTCCAATCTGTTCGCAGATTGCTACAGATTCGCCGACGGCAACAAGCTCAGCCAGGTAGCTTTCCACAGAATGGTAAGGAACTCCCGCCATGGGTATTTCACTGCCGGTGCCCTTCTTTCCACGTCTTGTCAGTGTTATGTCCAGAAGACCGGATGCCTTTTTTGCGTCATCAAAAAACATCTCATAGAAGTCGCCCATCCGGTAGAAGAGCAGCATATCCGGGTAGTCGTTTTTTATCTTATAATACTGCCTGAGCATGGGAGTCGTATCCTGCTCCTGACTTTTTGCTGTTGTCTCTGTGTTTAACGGGGTGGTCAGAGCATTTGCTCCGCTGCTTTCAGAACTGACCGGAGTGGCGGTTTCCTGAAGAGAGTCTGCCTCTGGTAAATTGTCTTTAGTCATTATTTCGAGTAACTGATATGAGTGAATTAAGCGATGATATTATACTACTAGCTGCAAGACTAGGTAAAATTCTGGCCGAGAGGCATTTGAGCATCACTACTGTTGAATCATGCACCGGCGGAGGAATAGCCTATGCTGTCACTGCGGTTCCGGGAAGTTCCGGATGGTTCAGACAGGGATTCGTAACCTACTGCAATGAGGCAAAACATACACTTGCGGGTGTTGAAACAGAGGTTCTGGAAAGATGCGGTGCAGTGAGCAGGGAGACTGTGAGGCAGATGGCAGGGGGCGGTCTGAGGGCGGCCGGTGCGGACGTGTCGGTTGCCGTATCCGGTATAGCAGGTCCTGACGGCGGTACCCGTGAAAAACCGGTTGGCACTGTATGGATAGCATGTGCAGCACAGGATCGGAGTGTTGAGCAATGCTTCCATTTTTCCGGCGACAGAAATCAGGTGAGAAGAGAAACTGTCCGGCAGGCTCTTCTTATGGCTGAAAAAATGGCAAGTCAACTGTAAATAAATGTCAATAAAAGACGTGTTTAAATATAAAGTGTTAAATCTTCTTAAAAATCTGATCTAAATTAAAAAGATTATAAGAAACTTTGTTAAAAACGGTTGAATATCGGGCATATTGTGTGTATCATTTATTTCATGGATGTTTGGTGATGTTCAGAAACCTCACCTGTTTTGAATATTTAAGGAGTCTTCGTAATGGATGATAATAAGGCTAAGGCACTTAAGGTTGCCATGGATCAGATTGAAAAGCAGTACGGCAAGGGTGCAATCATGCGTCTCGGTGACAACCGGATCACTGATGTCGAGGCACTTCCTACCGGATCGCTTTCTCTTGATATAGCTCTCGGTATCGGCGGTCTTCCTCTTGGACGTATTGTTGAAATATACGGACCTGAATCATCAGGAAAGACAACTTTGACTCTGGAGGTGATTTCCGAGGCGCAGAAGCTGGGAAAGACATGTGCCTTCATTGATGCCGAGCATGCACTTGATCCGATATATGCCGCAAAAATCGGTGTCAAGGTTGAGGATCTTCTGGTTTCACAGCCGGATACAGGAGAACAGGCTCTTGAAATCTGCGATATGCTGGTACGTTCCGGATCTGTGGATGTTATTATCGTCGACTCTGTTGCTGCTCTGACACCTAAAGCTGAAATTGAAGGAGACATGGGCGAGTCTCATGTTGGTCTTCAGGCACGTCTTATGTCACAGGCTCTCCGCAAGCTTACCGGCAGCATCAAGAATGCAAACTGTCTGTGCATCTTCATCAACCAGATCCGTATGAAGATTGGTGTCATGTTCGGTAATCCGGAAACCACAACCGGCGGTCAGGCTCTTAAATTCTATTCTTCCGTCCGTCTTGAAATTCGCCGTACCGGATCCGTAAAGAGCGGTGACGAGGTTGTAGGCTCTGAAACAAAGGTCAAGGTTGTAAAGAACAAGGTGGCACCTCCGTTCAAGCAGGCCGAGTTTGATATTATGTACAACCAGGGTATCTCCAAGGAAAGCGAGATTGTGGATCTTGGAGTCAAGTGCGGAATAATTTCAAAATCTGGAGCATGGTTCTCCTACAAGGGTGAGAAAATCGGTCAGGGCAAGAGTAATGCTGCCAAGTACTTTAAGGATCATACGGAGGTATCTGACGAATTTGAAAAGCAGATCCGCGAACAGATGCTTAACCGGGATACCTATGACGGAGATATCAACGGTACTGTTGAGGTTGAGGACGAGGAATTTGTTCCGGAGTAAGAATACTCGCTGTTTATACTCAGAGGGGGGGATGCCGGTGTGTCCTCCCTTTTCCGTCACTGCAGTTATTTTTACCTTGAGGAAGCCGTGTGTCATGAGTGAGGATCAGACAGAACAGCAGAGTCTGCAGCAGGCAGTCAGTTATGTTCTGGAACTGGAGGCAAAAAAGGAATACCCGGTAAGTGAAATCAGAACCAGACTTCTGAAACGTTTTGATCAGACTGTTACCGACAGGGCGGTGGACTATTGTGCCGAACACGGTTACATAAGTGATACACGCTATGCTGAAATGTTTGTCCGTTTCCGTGCCAGAAACAGTTACGGTCCGGAAAGGATCCGCTATGAATTAAAGGTTAAAGACATTGATGACAGCATTATCAGTGAAGCACTGGAAAACTGCGAGACCGATTTTGATGAAACCGCATTGGAGTATATGTGCCGCCGCTACAGTGCGGATGATGTGAAGGAGCAGAAAGCCAGGGCACGGATCGTGCGTCATATGACTGGCAGGGGATTTTCGTTTGAACAGATCCGAAGGGCCATGGATCATCTTTCCCGGTGATTTTCAGCTGAGGCATTATGCCTGCAGAAGCTGTCAGAATGCAGGATCACCGTCAGGATCTGA
>CADBNP010000287.1 GCA_902796095.1 uncultured Aeromonadales bacterium
CGGACTCATAGACAACTTCAAACTGTTTCTGACAAAGTTCTTTTCATCAATCTCCCTGGTTTTTGTTCTGATCTACAATTCCTGGCAACTGTCTCTCGCCGCCATCGGTATTCTGCTGTTTCTGATCCTGCCGCTCAGAATTGTGCGCAAGAGGATCAAGGCAATCATGAACAAGACCATTGCGGAGAGTGCATTCATTCTGACCATATACAACGAAACAGCAGCGGGAAACCGTATTATCCGTTCCTATACGCTTGAAGACACCACAATGTCCAGGTTTACCAACTCTGCCAGATACCTGTTCGGCATGGGCATGAAAATGGTTCGCGATACCAACTGGCTGTCTCCGATGATGCACGTGGTAAGCGCCATCGGTGTGGCAGTTGTCATCTGGTACGGAGGACATCTTATTGTTTCACAGCAGATCACCAGCGGTACCTTCGTATCCTTTATTGCCGCTCTGATTATGCTCTACACCCCTCTCAAGTCCATAGGCAACAACTACATCAAGGTTCAGCAGGCTGTTCTTGCCATCTGCCGTATCTATGAAATGCTTGAAATCAAAACCACCACCGAGGAAAGCAGAGAAAAGGAGGCAAGGGGCGAGCTCAAAGAATTCAGAGGTCTTGAGTCAGAGATCGAATTCAGAAACGTATCCTTCAGCTACGACGGCACCAAGACTGTTCTCAACAACATCAGTTTCAAGGTTCAGAAGGGCGAGAAGCTGGCTCTTGTTGGAAACAGCGGCGGAGGAAAGACAACAGTATGCAGTCTTATACCGAGACTGTACGAAATCAGCAGCGGAGAAATACTCATCGACGGCGAGGATATAAGAAACTTCACTCTTAAATCCCTGAGAGATCAGATAGCTGTGGTATTCCAGGACAATTTCCTCTTTTCCGGCACCATCAGAGACAACATAATGATGGGCAATCCAGATGCCACCGAGGAGGAGCTCAGACAGGCCTGCAGCAGTGCCTGCCTTGATGAATTCCTTGAATCCCGTCCCGAGCATGTAGACACAAAAATCGGTGAAAGAGGTATCCAGCTTTCCGGCGGGCAGAAGCAGCGTATCGCCATAGCAAGAGCATTTCTGAAAAATGCACCGATTGTCATTCTGGATGAAGCAACCAGCGCTCTGGACAACAAGTCTGAAAAGGTTGTTCAGGAGGCTCTTTCCAATCTCATGAAAAACAAGACTGTCCTGGTCATAGCCCACCGTCTCAGCACCATTGTCGATTCCGACTCCATTATGGTTGTCAATGACGGTGAAATCGTGGAAAAGGGTTCTCATGATGAGTTGATTAAGAAGCAGGGGGCATACGAGGCTCTCTACCGCTCCCAGTTTAAGAAGGTCTAGGCAAATGACAGGCAGGATCTAAAAGATGAGTTCAGCAGACAAAACATCATGGACGGAATTTGTCAAAAAGGGTAATTTCTCATTCTGGTCGGTTCTTGGTTATGCCAAAAGCCGGAGCAGCAAGGGAATAATCCATGATATAGGATTTACCGCTAAGTACCTGACGAACCGCTCTGTGTACAGAGAGTATCTGAAACTTCTTTCACGCCCGTGCTGTCACAGTGCATGCCAGCGGGATCGCACCATGCTCTACAAGCTGATGCGACCCTATGAGGTGTGCACCTACAGTATCGAAAAACGTCTTGAGGTACTGAAGGATCACTACGACATTCTGTCTGAATATTTTACTCAGGAGCAGTTTGATCTTCTCGGCACGGAGTTCGGGATCTGCGTAAAGGACTATCCCGTAAGAGAGGCTGTTCCGGTTCAGTACAGCATAACCCTGCAGTATAACGGAACACACCGCAGAGAGGCTGAGCTTTCAGTGGAAATCACCAGAAGCTTTGATGAAAAGGGAAACGGTGAAGTTTCATGTGCAAGAATATTTTCCATAGCCGTAAATCTCGGAAAAATAGACGGACACAGAGTACTTAAAATCAATTCCATACAGGGATGCACCCCGCATCTTCCGGAGCCCATGAAGGAAATATCCGCCGCCACCAAGGCCGGCTACGGAATTCTGCCCAAATATCTCATGATCCTTCTTGCCTTCAAAATTGCCGATCTTACCGGCTGCGAAGCTGTACTCGGAATTAAAACAGAAAGTCATATCTATGCAAACTCCCATTACAGTTCAAAAATAGGCAAGGACTTTCATTACGACTACGATGCCCAGTGGAAGGAGTTCGGGGGAGAAGAATACAATGACAGCTACATGAAGCTGACCAGACCGGAACGTACACCTCTTGAGGATATTCCTTCAAAAAAACGATCCCAGCACCGGAAGCGCTACACCTTTATCGACGAGACATGCGAATCTCTTACTGAAATTTTCAAACGGCAGAGCTCATGATCTATCTGAAGATTGCCGTACCGCGAACTCTGTTTCAGCTGTTTACATACAAGAGTGATCAGGCAGTACAGATCGGCTGCAGAGTTCACGTCAACTTCAACAACTCTGCGGTCATCGGAGTGGTAATGGGCTGTTCCGACACACCGCCCGTTGATCTGCCTCTCAGCAAACTGAAACCAATCAGCGATATCATCGATGAAAAGCCCTACTGGAATGAACAGACACTCGAACTGATCAAATTCATTTCAACCTATCAGCATGCCGGAATCGGTGCGATTATTGAGCTGGCCCAGCCTGTAGCACTGAGAAAGGGAGCTCCTGCAGTAGCTCGGGAAATCAGAGGGTTCCGCATGGTGGATCCGGTCTACACTCCGGCCAACGATCAGCAGAAAAAGGTTCTTGATGCACTGAGAGCCCAGCCTCTGTCGGCCCAGGAATGCAGAGGCATGAACCTTTCAATGTCAGCAGTTTCAACGCTCATAAAACACAAAGCCATCGAATCTCTGGATCTCAACAGCATACAGCGGGACATATATTCAAATCTTGAATTCTCAAATCAGCTTGAACTTAATCCGCAGCAGAAGCGTGCTCTTGACGAAATAACCGGAGCTGTCGGCACTTTCAGGGCTTTTCTGCTGCAGGGCGTTACAGGCTCGGGAAAAACCGAAGTCTATATGCAGGCCATAGAAAAGGTTCTGCTGAAAAAGCAGCAGGTGCTGATCATGATCCCAGAAATAGGACTGACACCCCAGACCATAGGCAGATTTCATGATCATTTCAATGTACCTATCGCCGCCATGCACTCGGCTCTGACTGATCGTGAAAGACTGGACAACTATCTGGCCTGCCGCGACGGCAAGATCGGAATTCTTATCGGAACCAGATCCTCCATTTTCACGCCGTTTAAAAATCTGGGCATGGTTATTGTCGACGAGGAGCACGATCCCTCATACAAGCAGCAGGACACCTGCCGCTACAACGCCCGTGACCTGGCTGTTTACAAGGCAAAACTGGCGAACTGTCCTGTTGTTCTCGGATCTGCCACACCATGCCTTGAAACCATACACAATGCGGACATCGGCAGATATAAAAAACTGGTACTGGACAGCAGGGCCGTTGCCAATGCAGGAAAAGTCGACACGGAAATCATAGATCTCAAGGGACAGGAACTGTCATCGGGGATCTGCCAGCATCTTCTGGAGGAAATAGCGGAAGAACTCAGGAAGGATAACCAGGTTCTCATATTTCTTAACCGCAGAGGATATGCCCATCATGTCATATGCAGAAACTGCGGATATGTTCTCCAGTGCAGCAACTGTGACAGCTACCTGACCTATCACAAATACAACGACACCGTAAACTGTCATCACTGCGAATCGGTGCACCGTATGCCGGAAAACTGTCCTCACTGCGGTTCTGATCAGCTTTATGTGGAAGGCAACGGAACGGAGCAGGTGGAAGAATACCTTCAGAGTGTATTCCCCGAATATCCTGCTGTCCGGTTCGATCGCGATACCATGAACAGTCCGCAAAAACTCAAGGATGCTCTTTCAGGGATCCTGGAAAACAGATTCCGGCTTCTTATCGGCACTCAAATCCTGGCCAAGGGACACCACTTTCCGAATGTTACGCTGATAGCTCTGCTGAACATTGACGGAGCTCTGTTTTCCAATGACTACAGGGCGACAGAAAGACTGGCCCAGCTCTACACCCAGGTTGCGGGAAGAACAGGAAGAGAGGAAAAGAACGGCAAAGTCGTGCTTCAGACATTCTATCCAAACAATATTGTACTGCAGACCATCGTGGCTGACGGCTACGACGCCTTTACCAGAAGCTGCCTTGCGGAAAGAAAATACCTCAATCTGCCGCCGTTCAGCCATCAGGTACTCCTGAGACTGGAAAGCACCGATCGCCAGAAGGTTCACAATCAGGCCTTTGAACTTTATCACGCCATGCTGACCTATGCAGAGCAGTATCCAGGGATCACCTTCGTTTCTCCATACCAGGCGCAGATGGAGAAGAAACAGAGCAAATACCACATGCTGATGATAATTCAGTCAGAAAGCAGAAAAGAGCTGCTTAAGTTCATTTCCAACCTGGACTCATTCATAATAGACAAAAAGATCAGCAACGGTGTGAACTGCTATGTGGACATGGATCCTACAGAAATACTCCAGTAGTTGATAA
>CADBNP010000288.1 GCA_902796095.1 uncultured Aeromonadales bacterium
TGAAGAGGAAGCCGGAGAATCACAGGAATCCATCAAGGATAAGTTTGCCAAAGAAAGAACAGCTTTCCTTGAATCCATGAAGGACACATGTCCCGGCATACTGGTGGCCGGACCTTCAGGAGCTGGCAAGAGTACTCTCATCAATACGGTCATGAAGAAGAGGGTGGCAAAAACAGGTTTCGGCAGACCTGTTACCCAGTCATGCGATCTTTACGAGAATGAATTTGTCCGTTTTTATGATACCAAAGGATATGAAAGCAGTCCCGACGCAGAAAAATTCTTCGAGGAGGATGTAATACGCCTTATTGAGGAGAACGAAAAAACATCCGGAGCAGAAGGAAGCCGTGTGGTGGATATAGTATGGTACTGTGTGAGTGCCGGCGGCGGAAGGTTTACTGATTTTGATGCCTCACTGGTGCGTAAAATCAGTATGGCTACCTCCCATAAGCCAATTGCCATAGTGCTTACCAAGCAGGATCATGCATCTGATGAATCGGCAGAAGCAATGAGAGCGGCTGTTTCGCATATGTTTCCGGAGGATGTGTTTACAAATGTCGGAATTTTTGAAACCTATGATCCGCTGTCAGTTTCGGAGGAGGAAGCCAGAAATCTCGATAAGGTGCTGAATGGCGCCAGCAATGCACTGTTCAAATGGACTGAGGAGCATCTGGAGGAATCCCGCCGCAAATCCTTTATTCTTGCAAGTCATCGCGGTTTTGACGAAAAGGAAAAGGTCTGTGATGAGTACATCAGACTGGCTGCGGCAGGCACTGCCACCATTGCCGCAAGCCCTATTCCGTTTTCCGATGCTCCTCTGCTGATCACGGCTCAGATTGCTTTAATGGCAAAGATTATGACCGTGTGGGGAATAGAGGATGTGGCCGACAGTCTGGTGGGAAGTGTTTCAACACTGATTACAAGTGCTCTGGGCAAATCCGTTGCAGGCAATCTGCTTAAACTGATCCCGGGAGGCGGCACCATTGCCGGAGCCGCCATCAACACCATTGTTGCCTCTGGCATAACCTTTGCCTTTGGTAAGGCTACTGTAGCCTGCTGCCGCAAGATTAATGAACTTAATCTCAATAATGAGGAAACCGTGGAAAAGATCAGAAACGTCTTTGATTCTGAACTTGTACAGATTTTCAAATCCTATTTTGCCGATTACATGAAAAAGGAAAGATAGTCGGGAGGTTTTTGTGGCATATAAATCTGACTGTGATCTTGAGTTTCTCGCCGGACTTTCCGATGACGAGCTTCAACCGCTTTTTGAAAGTCTTGTCTACGATGCCGACGGCACGAAGAGACGTACCGAGAACATAACAGGAAATGAGGAGTACAAAAAAAACGAGCCTCATCACAGCAGATACTGGAAGCTTATAGCCGGTGAACTTCAGCATTTCGGGGGAAACACCATTGCCAATGTGATTCGCGGAGGCGGTGTTTCCTATCATGAAATTCTTGTGGACGTGGCATCGAAATATATCAAAGATTATCTGAAGAAGAACCCCGGTGCATCCACCTCCGATATAGAAGTCAATCTTGTAAAACACCTGCTGACAGAATACCGCGGTCAGATCCTTAAAGAACTGGAGGATGTAAAGAAGCAGGCGGGTGGATGTGATTCAGATGATATCAGGGATCTGATCCGGGATCTTGAGAAGAACACAACCGGTTTTATGGCAGCCGGAGTGCTGGCATATATGGTGGCAGGACGTGTTATTCCGAAAATCGGTCTCAGACTGATAACCGGACTTGTGGCAACATCGGCACTCCGTGCTGTTGGCATAAGGGCAGGGGTTTCGGTTCTTGCAGGCCGGGCGGGATCTCTTATTTTCGGACCTGTTGGCTGGACTGTTTCAGGTCTGTGGCTGCTTGCCGATGTGGCAGGTCCCGCATACCGGGTGACCATACCATGTGTCATTCAGATTGCATTTCTTCGGCTTCGTCACAGCTGTATGAGCGGTGAAAGCGGATGCTGTGGCCGTTCATAGAGTAGCTGTATGCCTGAACTTTCAAACAATACAAACATCCTTCTTGTGGGCAAAACCGGCGTCGGAAAGTCGTCCATGATTAACTACATTTACGACAGACCGGGAATGTGTCCTACAGGTGACGGCAAGCCTGTCACATCCTTCGGTATTCACAGAATACCGTCATTCCGCTATCGCAACATGCAGATTTCTCCTTTTGATTCCTCCGGTCTTGAAGGCGGGGATAATGTCCGCATGTGGAAGGATATGCTGGATCAGGAAATCCGGAAGAACAATGCACTGGAGGTTAAGGACTGGTTTCATACCATTGTTTACTGCATTTCTGCAGAGGCAGGCAGAATCGACAGCTTTGAAGAAGGTTTCGTCTCTGATATTGTAAACAGCGGAAACAAGGTTATTTTTGCTCTCACCAAGTCAGATACAGTGTCTGAGGACAGAAGACAGATCCTGAAGAAAATCATTGCAGAAAAATTCGGCTCTCACTCTGTGGTTGAGATCTGCAATGTGGAAAAAAGAATGAGAGGCGGCAGATCCGTTTCACCCTTCGGTCGGGAGGATATGCTGCGGACAATCTGCCGTAACTTCAGATCCAATCTGATTTTCAAGGTCATCAGACTGGAGGAGCAGAGAATGGACTCTGCAATTTCTGATTTTCACCGGAGCGTTATGAGGGATTTTGACGGATCGGTTTCCTTCTTTACCAGCTTTGATGATGAGTTTAAGGCAGAGAGAGAAAATTTCTTCAGACGTCAGTACAAACTGCTGGTTATGAATATTCTTGATCGTCTGAGAGATCAGATTAATGAAATTGACAGAATGACCCGGGACGTACTTGAAAACTACTGCAATATTTCTTTTGACGATTACAGCTGCAGTTTCAAAATTGATGAAATACTGAATTTTTCCAGGTGGAACACTGCCGGTGGCTTCTGGCACTCTGTGTCATCTCCTTTCAGACGCAGTACGGAATACAGGAGCATTATTGCCGGAGAACTTATTAAAGTTAAGGCGGATTTTCGTGAAAGAATGAAAATTGTTTTTGCTGACATCAGAAGCAACAGCGAGGAGAACAGAAACAGAACGGATTATCTTCTCGGTTATAAAGGTGGATGAATTTAGGTTAACTTCGTTCTCTGCGGCAGTGCCGGCTGTAAGTGTGTTTTCTGAGACGTGAAATTCTATTTATGTCAAATTTTAGTATCAGGTCTTAAAGCACTATACAAATTCTTAATTGTTTTTGGACTTCTGCGTTCTTATCCTGATATTTGCTTCAGCGGACGACTGAACATAACAAAAACGTTACTGCAACCCAGGAACAGAAACTTTAAACAAATGCTGTCAGTCTGTTTGAATATAAACGGCAGACAGATGTATAGCCGAACGGCATAATTAACA
>CADBNP010000289.1 GCA_902796095.1 uncultured Aeromonadales bacterium
ATCAGGAATCTCCTGCCTTCATGCAGGGTATGTCAGGGCGGACTGATGCTGCGTTTTTCTGATTCGGAGATTTATGACTCCTTTAGCTCTGTGCGATCCCGCAGCCGGGAAACCTGGAATTCTGCGGATATGCAGGGTTGCCGACAGATCAACTGAAGTGCAGAGCATCTGCGGGAGAAATCAGCCACCAGCTCACGAAAAAAGGAGCCCCCGGGATCTCCTTAATGAATTCGCCCGTCAGACTTCAGAACTTACAAGGAGTCTGACATCTGGGTGTAGATTGAAGCAGAACTGCCGCTACCTGGCGGACTTAGCAGCGGAATGAACCCGGAGATCAATGAATAGGTTTGAGTTGGGAAGGTAAAAATCATTTTTTCCAAATCTGCCCAGGTCAGCCTGCAGTTGATAACCAATGTCAGTGCGTCAAGCATCATGCCAGCTTCTGAGCTGTAGAGAGCTGCGCCTGCAAGATGTCCTTCCCTGTCAATTATGTAGGTATGGGATGCTTCCAGTTCACGGTTGTTAACCCATTCGTTAATCTGGCCGAACGGAACTTCAATAATTCTGTAGGACTCCGGATCTTTTTTTGCTTCATCAACGGTTATGCCGACCTGAGCTATTCTCGGCAGAGTGAACACGAGATTTGGAATAGCTGGATATACAATCGGCGCATCGCTCTTCCCGAGGAGCTGGCCGGCAATGTAGTTAGATTCAAATTCAGCGGCAGGCGTCAGCTTTGGAATCCTCTTGTCTACAACATCTCCGCTGGCATAAATATTTGGAACGCCGGTTCTCATGTGATCGTCGACTTCCATGTCTTTTCTGCCTGCTTTTATGCCAAACTCCTCAAGTTCATCCCGGACTGCCCTGCAGGGGGCTCCTGCGGCGTTCAGTTCATCCTCGCTTTTTTTACAGGTAAGTAAACTTTGGAAACTGCAGTGATTTATGCATTGAAAAATGCCTGCAGAAAACATGCAGGCACAAAAAAATTCTGGAACCGGGGTACGCCTGACTTTACGCCCTGCATCCACGCCCCCGGGGACGTGGTTCTGCGGACGGTCAGACAGGGCCTTTTGCTGCAGAACTGCGGCAGAGGACCTAGTTTTTAGGCATGCACTCCGGGTATGACTCGATGATTGTGGCCGTTGCGGAACCGAACGAATAAATGAAATCGCTGATTTTGCATTTGCCCTCTTCGCATTCTATGACGTAAACCGCCGAGTCGCTTTCGTCGCCCGCCTTCACAGACACAGTTACCAGACTGTTTCCCTTGAGTCCGTCTATGTCAAAGTCCTTAGGCTTGATTTCAGGATCCTGAGTCCAGAAAAAGAGCGGATCGGTGTCAAACAGAATTTCGCCGCTTGATGCGTCTGAACCGCACTTCCAGATCCTGGCAAATTCCTTAGTGCCGTATTTCTGAACGTAGCTGTCGAATGAAGGCGGATTCTTTTCCTTAAAAACCTGCTGATACATTTGCTTTACGAATGTTTCAGCCTGTGTATCCGCTGATGCACACGCCGGTGCCATCAGAAGTGCTGCTGCGGCTGCTGCAGTAACCAGCTTTGAAAACAGATGTGATGTCATAGATTTCTCCCTTAGTGACGGTAATTTCGAAACGTTGATCTGCGACCTAATTTACTCTTTTTGAACTGCTGAGAGTATTTTGCGCGTTTCGCATTATATACGGCATTCCGAAGTTAAAACTGTGAATTTTGTCGATTAATAGGTGATCAGATAACATGAAAGCTGCAGACGCGGATCTCGCTGTGTGAACTGACAGGAATCCCTTGTCTTCAATCTGCAGAGGATGCCATGGAATGCAGTCATGAAATTTGTAAAATTTGCGGCAGCATCGCTTATGTTGCCCGGGTTTTCGCCAGTTTTTGCTGATTCTGCGAAGGTTTTTTCTGACGGCTGTAACAGTCCGGCTGAGATAACCGGACAGGAGGCGGAGCCTGCAGACCTGACTATGGTGATTCCGGCGGTTACTTCGACATTACGGGATGTGCGGCATCCGGCAGATTAGACTGCAACAAGCCTGTTCCTGCTTCTGTCGGAAACTGTACCGACACTAAAATCAGTCCTGACACCGGTGCCGAAAGTGCAGTCTGGATCTGCACGCAGCCTCACAGACTGGAGCATGCTCCCGACTCGGACAGCGCAATTCTAGAAAACGGCACATGCGGATCCGGATGTCCGGCAAATCTTATGCGTTCAGGAAAGATTGACCGGGACTTTCAGACTGCTATGGTCACTGCTTTGCCGCGGCTGCCGGAGATCCGCCTGCATCAGGATTTTCGACTGTCATTTTCTTTTGAACGGTCGGGATATGCTTTCTTAAAATTCCCAGGATTTGAAAACTTTCATAAAAAGCAGATTCGAAAAAACGCTCCTTGATCGGCGGGAGAGGAGTCTTTTTTCAGCACTTCGTCCTGATGCATCCTTGAACGGCGGCTTTACGGACTTCACAGTGCTGCAGTCAGATCATCCTGTATTTCAGAAATTTCGAACTTTGATGTTGTTCATTTTTTCTGAAAATACGTTTTGTTTTGGTATTTCGATCCCGTCGGCTGATTTGCCTGTATGATATTCTGCAGGCAATCATTCAGTAAAGTTTTTCTGCTGCAGTTTTCTGGAAAACGTTTCCACTTCAGAATGCAGCGACATGAACTGAGCCAGCAATGCTTTGGAGGACAGCGCTAAATGAACTGCAGAAACGATATCTCACAGGAATGTCCGGAACCTGCGTCCGAACTTTTCGCCGTAAGTGCCGATGACGTAAAGCGTATGTTCTCAAATTTTTCAGCCTTTTCAAACAGCAGTTCCTTTGAAAATTATTCCAGGTTCATCGGGTGTCTTAAAGAATGCGGGGGACATGAACGCTTCAGCTTCAATATTTTCGATGTCTGCAGGATTTTTCATCATGAACTGCAGGTGTGCAGACTTATTGGATCCCTGCTTGATCCTGAAGGTGATCACGGCATGGGATCGTTCTTTCTTAAGCGTTTTCTTGAAATGCTTTTTGTAGACAGTCCCGATGACGACATCTCCAAGGAATTCTGGGAGAAACTGTGCCGTGACGAGAATCTTAATCATACTTCTGTTGAACTTGAATTTCC
>CADBNP010000290.1 GCA_902796095.1 uncultured Aeromonadales bacterium
GGAGGTACACCCTGATCCGAGATATCTGCTTCCGGATCCTGTGGAAACTCTGGCGGCTGCGGAACAGCTGGTGAAGCAGGGATTTACCGTTATGCCGTACTGTCAGGCTGATCCCGTTCTGTGCAAACGTCTTGAGGAGGTGGGATGCGCCTGCGTAATGCCGCTTGCTGCACCTATCGGTACCAACCGCGGCATTGTCACAAGGGATATGCTGGAAATTATTCTGGAGCAGGCTTCGGTACCGGTGATTGTTGATGCCGGAATCGGTGCTCCTTCTCATGCGGCTGCCGCCATGGAAATGGGTGCCGATGCCGTGCTGGTTAATACGGCAATTGCGGTGGCTGTTGATCCCGAATCCATGGCAAGAGCCTTCGGGGACGCCGTCAGAGCCGGTCATACGGCAAGACAGGCCGGACTTGGCAAGTCATCCATGTATGCTGTCGCCACCTCAGAGGTGGATGAATTTCTGGCAGATCTGGAGAACTGACTATGAGTTTTTTTGACGAACTGCAGCTGCTGGATTTTGATGAATGGGGCCGTACAGTACAGGCTGCAACCGAAAAGGATGTTATTAATGCGCTGACTACCCGGCGCAGAACTGTTGCTGATTTTGCCGCACTCATATCACCTGCCGCCGTTCATTTTATGCCGCAGATTGTAAGGGAGGCCGAACGGATTACCAGGGAACGGTTTGGGCAGACGCTTAACATGTATCTTCCTCTGTATCTCAACAATATATGCTCCAACTGTTGCAAATACTGCGGCTTTTCTGCAGGTAACCATTTTAAGAGAAGAATTCTCAGTGCAGACGAGGTTACAGAGGAATGTGAGGCCATAAAAAAACTCGGGTATGAAACAATTCTTGTGGTTACAGGCGAGTCTGCCAGGGGCGGAATGGATTATTTTCGTGAGATGATCCCGATAGTCAAAAAATATGCAGCATATCTTATGATGGAGGTTCAGCCTCTTGACGTGAATGACTACCGCGAACTCCGGGAACTTGGAGTGGACTGTGTCTGCGTCTATCAGGAGACTTATCATGAACCTACGTATTTGGATAATCATCCTCACGGCAAAAAGAGAAATATGCGCTACCGTATGGAAACTCCAGAAAGACTGGGTGAGGCCGGTATGGATAAGATTGGTATGGGCATTCTGCTTGGCCTTGCCGATTTCAGGGCTGACGCATGTATGCTGGCACATCATATAGCCTATATGCGCAAACACTACTGGCGCAGCAGACTGAGTCTGTCCTTTCCGCGTCTGAGACCTGCCGAAGGCGGTTTCTCTCCTCCACATCCTGTGTCCGAAAAGGAACTTGTTCAGTTCATCTGTGCGTTCAGACTTTTTGATCCGGAACTGGAGATATCAATTTCCACCAGAGAGTCAGCCAAATTCAGGGATGCTGTTGTGCCTATAGCAATTAACTCCATCAGTGCCGGCTCCAGTACCCAGCCTGGTGGATATGCCGTGGATAAACATGATCTTCCGCAGTTTGTCATTAATGATGATCGTTCGGCGGTGGAGATTGAGGAGCATTTCAGAAAACTGGGTCTTGATGTTATATGGCATACTTCCCGAATCGGCGGCTGAGTTCTTTGACAGAATCTGTTTAGATGCTCTGACGTGCCCTGTCCTGTTTCCGGAAACAGAAGTCGGACGGGGTTTTTCGTTTCTTCCGGCGGTGAACCGAAAGCTGGAAAGAATCGTATGAAGACATGTGAAAATGAGGATCCGTACAGTATGGGATCTTTACATGGAACCTTAGTCTTTTTGAGCAAATCAGAACTCTGTACTTAATTTTTTATTGTTAACACGGCGCCATACATAATTTTTTTATGTAACATTTCACGGTTTTTTGGCTGAATGATATAATACCTGCAGTTTTTGTTTTTCACATGGGAATCGCAATGTTTTTTGATAAGGTAGTAGCAGCTCCTGCTGATCCTATACTGGGTTTAACGGAAGAATTTCGTAAGGATCCTAATCCTGGCAAGATAAATCTTGGTGTTGGTGTTTATAAGAATGATGCCGGTGAAACTCCTGTTTTAAAGTGCGTCAAGAAAGCTGAAAAAATTATTCTTGATACGGAAAAAACCAAAAGTTATTTAAGCATTCCTGGAACTCCTGAGTACGGCAAACTGGTTCAGGAACTGGTTTTCGGTGCTGATCATGAAATTTATACTTCAGGCAGAGCCTGCTCAGCACAGGCTCCGGGCGGTACCGGTGCACTGCGTGTCGGAGCTGATTTTCTTATTCAGCAGAAGATTGCTAATAAGATCTGGATCTCCAATCCTACCTGGGTTAACCATTTCAAGGTATTCGGTGCCGCAGGCTTCGAGACTGCACAGTACAACTACTACAATCCGGAAACTCATGGTCTTGACTTTGAGGGTATGAAGGAGTCTCTGAAGGAGGCAAAGGCAGGAGATGTAGTTCTTCTTCACGGTTGCTGCCACAATCCTACAGGTATTGATCCAACTGCTGAGCAGTGGGAGGAGTTGGCCAAGCTCACAGCTGCTGCAGGTCTTCTTCCTTTCTTTGATTTCGCATATCAGGGACTTGGCAACGGTCTGAATGAAGATGCAGAGGGTGTCCGCATATTTGCGAAGTATCACAGAGAATTTCTTGTATCAAGTTCATTCTCAAAGAATTTCGGTCTGTATAACGAGCGTGTCGGTGCTATTACAGTTGTCAGCGACAGTCGTGAAAAATCTGATGTCAACTTCAGTCAGCTCAAGATCGCAATCCGCTCCAACTACTCCAATCCGCCGGCACACGGTGCCAAGATTGTTCAGACTGTTCTTTCAAATCCTGAACTTCGCGCAGAGTGGGAGAATGAGGTTGCTGAAATGAGAAGCAGAATCAAGACAATGCGCAATCTTATGGTTCAGAAGCTCCAGGAGCTTGGTGTAAATCAGGATTTCTCCTTTATCAACAGCCAGAACGGAATGTTTTCCTTCTCCGGTCTGAACAAGGAGCAGGTTGCACGTCTCAAGAGTGAGTTCGGTGTCTACATTGTAGGATCCGGAAGAATCAATGTTGCAGGCATTACTACCAGCAATATTGATGCGCTCTGCAGTGCAATTGCAAAGGTTCTTTAATTCTCTGAACTGCTGAGAATTTTATAGTTGGGGACGGTTGCTGATCGCCCCCCTTTCTTTTTGTGCAGCATATGTTTTCTTCAGAGTTAAAGTGTTGCTTTGGTCCTGCTGTTAATAACGGTGTGTCACACCTTACACCTGTATCTTGCATGGCGACCCCTGTTGACAGGGATCAGATCACCGCTTTCCACAAGCCTGCGAAGCAGATTATAGGCGGACGTTTCTGTGATCCTCAGCAGGTTTACCACATCTGAACGGGTGATCTGTCCTTTAGTTTTTGCAAAGTCTATAACTGCCTCTTTTGACTTTTCTGTATCTGCAGCTTTCCTGGAGATTTCATCAGAAGAGTCTGTACGGTACAGTTTTGGTGAAAGAACATAGCCAGTGATTTTCCCGATCCTTCGAGATTTGACAATGCCCGCATTGACAGCATTTTCAATGATTGTTTTTACCATGGATTCAGTCTGATGAAGTTTTTCTGAGATCTGGCGGATATCGGAGCCAGGCATATCTTTCAGCATGTTTAAAACCATAAGTGCATTTATGCTCAGAGGTCTTCCAAGACGTTTCTGCTCACCGGCAATGAGTTTGCTAAACTGGATATCCGGCTGGCAGCGGGGAATGAACAGTGAAACGAGCTGATCGTTTGATCCGGAATAGTCAGGAATAGTTTTTCCGTAAAGCAGAGATCCTTCAAAAATTCGGTCTATGCCGCGTCCTGTTTTCTCAGCAAGGCCGATGCGTTTCAGAGCGTCAGCCAGAACAGTGTTTCTTCCGCGAGGTTCGGCTGTCAGCAGTGTTTGAACGGTAACGCCTTCAATAAAGCCTCCAGGACTCGCAATTGTGATGCCTTCATCATCGACAGCAATCCGGATCCTTCCCATTTTTGAATAGTCCCGATGGCAGAACGCATTAACAATACCTTCGCGAAGTGTTCTCCTGCTGAATTCCGGAACTGACATTCTGAAAATTCCATCTTCTATTTCCTGTTCAGTATTTAATGCATCGATCCAGGTGATAATTTTTTCAATGGAGTTCAGGATCGGAAGACAGAATTCTTCATTTATCTGCACTGATGTTCCTTTAAGCACTTGAAAAGCAGTTATATGGGTTGGTATATATTTTTTTATGCTCTCAGGTTTTCCTGCAATTAAAAGACCCGTAATGGTTGGATAATTAATTCCGTTCTGATTTCTTATTAAACCAAGAGCCAGCTTCAGTTCTTCATTACTGAGCTCCTGCAGTGTGGATTCGCCGTTATAGGACAGTAAAATTCTGCGCAGACGTTCTATTTCCAGAGGATCAAGATCATCTTCTGTTGCTTCGAAAACCATCATGGCAGAAAAGTCCAGAAGGCGCAGACTGGAGAGACGGGTTGATATTTCAGTAGGATACATGGGAATGTTTTCAGGTGTGCCGTCAAATTTTAGTCTTCTCCTCATTATTTTGCCTGATATTGTTGCTCTGATTCCATCAGAGGATTTTGGTACAGATATTTTTATGACAGGCTTATCTGCCATGATCATTTCAACGCGAACCGGAACTGGTGGAATTGTATTATTGGCAATGTATGCACTCAGCGTAACGATGTTCTGGTGAGCCTGATGAACACCTGTAATTTCACCGTTGTTTTCAACACCAAGATACAAATCTCCTCCTTCTGAGTTTGCAAAAGCTATTACATCTTCGAAAATCCGTGAGTCTTCATATTTTTTGAGATCACTTTTAAATTCAACAGTGAGACTTTCGGTGAGCGGTATAATACGGTTCATGACTGATCCCCAGAATTGTAAGAGAATATATTCGTATTCTAACACATATTATGCGTTAGAATATAATTCTAACGATTTTAGTGTGTTAAAAATCATTGAAGTGCGTGTTAAGCATGTACGTCATTTACAGAGTGAAAGATCAGATCTTTGATCCTGGTGCAGGAAGCCGTGACGAGAAACGTTTAACGGTGATGAAAACAGCCAATATGTCGATTCAGAACAGTTCTTACAGTCTGACAATTGAACTTAAATTCTGTCTGAGTTCAGATTATGAAACCTGAATACAAAAACTGTGCGTTTTATGGAGTTTGATTACAACTTTCAGAATTTTAACAGATGCAGGAACTATGATAAACAGTGTAAACGTTTGGATTCAGCTTTTCAATAAGATACGGGTGATCTTTTGTTTTATGTTTGCCACAGTTCCCGGATAACAGAAACCATATGGAACTACCGGCATTTGCGGGCTTTGGTTATATATTCCTGATCAAGAGGAAAATTAAAGTAGATCCCGGGATACTGTTCCTTTTTAAGAGAAAAATGCCACCATTCATTGCTTATTGGCTTGAATCCCTCCTTCGTCATAATCGTTCGCAGATATTTGCGGTTTTTCTTTGCGGCGTCTGATATATTATCGTAA
>CADBNP010000291.1 GCA_902796095.1 uncultured Aeromonadales bacterium
GGGATTATTCTTTACGGTGTTTCACCTTATGAGGATCGCACGGGTAAGGATCTCGGCCTGAGACCGGTAATGACTCTCACCAGCAATCTGATAGCGGTCCGCCGGCTCAGAAAGGGTGAAAAGGTGGGCTACGGCATATCCTACGAGGCAGAGCGGGACACAACTCTTGGTATTGTTGCCATGGGCTACGGAGACGGTTATCCGCGGCAGACGCCGAACGGCACTCCGATCTGGATTAACGGCAGATTTGCATATACTGCCGGACATGTATGCATGGACATGATGTTTGTTGATCTTGGGCCGGATTCAGAGGACTGTGTCGGCGACGAGGTGGAACTGTGGGGTGAACATCTTCCTGTTGAAATAATTGCCGGAAAGGTAGGAACAATTCCCTACGAACTTGTGCTTAAGCTTACAAGCCGGGTAGAGTTCGTGTATCGCGGCGGAAATTCTGACGGCGGCGCATTCTGCTGATCTGAAAGGCTGATTTTGCATAATCCGGCTTCCGGAGCGGAGTTTAAGGGGAATAATGATGAACATGAAACTGTTACCTAATCAGATAAGCAGCTACAGAGAGATTGTTTTCAGCAATCTGGCGTTTGTAGACAAAACCATGTTTATAAGAAAACTGGAGGAACAGCATGTCAAGGTTCCTCTTTTTCTCCGTCCCAGAAGATTTGGCAAAACTCTTTTTACTGATGTCCTGTCAGAGTACTATGATATTGATACCGCCGGAGATTTTGAACGTCTGTTCGGCGGTACAGACATAGGAAAAAATCCGACTGAACAAAGAAATTCCTATTACGTTCTCAGGTTTGACTTTTCCGGTATTGACTCTGCACATCTTGAAAAAAACTTTTTCGAGACGGTTAAAAATCAGCTGGAGGTTTTCTGTTCAAAATACAGTTCGTTAAATCTGACAGTAAATGAAAATTCAGTCAGCTCTGCATCGCTTCTTGAAGAGCTTGTTACTTCGTTTATTGTAAAACGGCCACGGAAAACAGATCAGATCTTTGTTGTTATCGATGAATACGACAACTTTGCCAATGATGTACTGGCTACAGATGTTGAACTCTTCAAATCTATGACTTCAGCCGAGGGATTTGTCAAAAATTTCTATGCAAAACTTAAGGCCCTGTCCGGCAGTTCACAGTCCGCCATCGGAAGATTTTTCGTAACCGGTGTTTCCTCAATAATGCTCAGCTCTCTGACGACCGGATTCAATGCCGTTAATATATCCTGGGATCCGTATTTTCATGAAATGGCGGGATTTACGGAGAATGAACTGCGTGAACTTATCCGTCAGACAGTAGACATGAGTCAGTTTGAAGGAAGTTTTACGACAGATGAATTGATTGGCAGGATGAAACTGTATTTTGACGGCTATACATTTTGCAGGAAGAGTGAAAATCATCTCTACAACTCCTCCATGTGTATCAACTATCTGAGCAGAGTTCTGGCGGAGCGGGAACTTACCAGTGAGTACGGGGATTTCAACGTAAATACTGATGTTGATAAATTCTCCATGCTGATGGATCTGATAAATGAAGAGGATCGCATAAAAATCATCAGATACATTGCAAGGACTGCGGAGGATAACATCGACGGATATATTCATGGAACTCTTGCGGAAAATCTCAACATAAACAGAAAAAGGAAATACAACTTCAGAGAAGGTGTATCCATGCTGTTTTATCTCGGCTATCTGACATTCTTCTATGATGAAGAAAATGAGGAAACTGTTTTCAGAGTACCGAATCTGAGTTACAGGAAGATGTTCATGGAATACTATCTCTCTCTGTTTTTCAGAAAGGGTGTTCTGACAGGTGATTTCAGAAATCTGAGTCGTCTGGAGAGAACCGGGGATATAACTCCGTTTATCAGTTACCTTGATGAAATCATAACAGGTGTTCTTCCGGATAATGAAAGCGATGTGAATGAACGGGTGATCGTATCCCTGGCAGGAGAGGTTCTGCTGACTAATCTGAGACATTGCTGTTCGTATGTGGAGTATGTGATCAGAATAAACGGCAGAAAAACCAGGGAAAGAGCGGATCTTGTGGTGATCAATGAACGCAGGAACAGACCGTCATTTTTAATCGAATTCAAATATCTGCGGGAGACGGCAGAGCATGATGAAAGAACAATGGAGAAAAATATAGAGGAGAAAAGGCTCGAAGCCCGGGAACAGATCAGCCGGTATATGAATGACGACGTGCTGAAGACGATGCCGAATCTGCAGAGTTATATAATAATCTATGCCTACCGTAAACTGATCTGGGAAAAATGTGAATAGAAGAGCATTACGTCCGGAATCAGACTTATCTGCTCAATTTTATGTCCATCTTATGAAGATCGTCTTTTTCTCTGAACAGCAGAACCGACCGGTTATCAGAATACATTGTTTTCCTCGAAGCACCGGTCAGTTCCTGCCTGACATTTGTTTCTTTGTCTCAAAGAGAATTTCTGAGTATTTCAAGAACTCCGTCTCTGTCAACAGGAACCAGGGAGTCCTTCAGTGATGCCCAGCATTCAGGTATGTGATCTGCCATTTTTTCAAAGTGCTCATCCGTCACGCCAACTTCTGAAAGCTTTGATGGAATACCGATACTGGCGAAAAATTCAGCGGTTTTGTCGATAGCCTTTTCGGCAGCTTTCATATTGTCATCTTCAGTGATATTCCACACGTTTCTGCCATATTGAGCAAATTTCGCGGCAGTTTCCCCGTTCAGACTGTATCTCATCCAGTGAGGTGTGATTATGGCAAGTCCAACCCCGTGGGTAATATCATGGAATGCACTTATTTCATGCTCTATGGCATGGCACGGCCACGTGCTTGGAGTGCGTCCTATGCACAGCAGGTTGCAGCACCCGAAGGAACTGACCATGAGCAGCTGTGCCCTGGCTTCGTAGTTGTCAGGATCCTTTATGGCTGCCGGAGTCATTGTTATAACTGTTCTCAGCATGGCTTCGCACATTCCGTCGGTAAGAATATTTCCATCCCTGACAAAATACTGTTCGAAGGTGTGAGACATTATGTCGGCAGCTCCGGCTGCGGTATGCCATGCCGGAACCGAGTATGTAAGCGTCGGATCGCAGAAGGATGCATACGGAATGAGCATAGGATGAATGATTGCTCTTTTTTTTTTTTTTTCAAGATTTGTGATTACTCCGCCGGCGTCATATTCACTGCCTGTTGCAGCCAGGGTTATGATATCAACTATAGGCAGAGCCTTTGTTATTTTTGATGTGTCCAGAACCAGATCCCACGGATCACCGTCATAAAAAACTCCGCAGGCAATATTCTTGGTACAGTCCAGGACGCTTCCTCCTCCGATGGCCAGAAGAATATCTATTTTCTCTTTTTTACAGACTGTTACGCCGTCTCTTACTGATGTGATCCTCGGATTCGGTTCAATGCCGGAAAGCTCAAATATGGTGAAATCCCTGAGCATTTTTTTGACAGAGTCAAGAAGTCCGCTTTTAACAATGCTGCCGCCGCCGTAGGTTATAAGAATTCTGGAGCCGAGAGGCCTTAATACCTCAGGAAGTTCAGACAGTCTGTCTTTGCCGAAAATTAGTTTTGTTGGAAGAAAAAGATCAAAGTTATGCATAGGGATTCCTTTGGAGATTGATATCATCTTATTCAAAATTGTTGAGAACTAGAAATATGGCAGCGGATTATGAGCTTCATGTTTTCGTAATTTCCCGTCTTCATAATCTGATCTTATTCGGCTGACGTCAATAATTCCGTTTCTGTATTTTGATGCTATCGCCAATAATTATGTAAGAGTACAGCCGTCTGGAGACGGGAACTGACTGATCCGGTTTTATTTCGCTGCAGGAAAAGAGGAGAGGAAGACTGATAAAGGAAAGAGAATAACAGGATCTGCAGAATCAGGGAAAAGAAAACTCCGGCCGTGTCAGCCGGAGCACAAGGTAAAACAGTGCGGACTAGAATCCCTGGAAGTGCTCCAGCTTTTCTTCGCCGTCTCCAACCTCGCGGTGGAATCTGCAGGATTTCTTTCCTTCAAGCTTTTCCTTTTCTGTGGGTTCCTGACAGTGCATATAAAAGAAAGGCTCATCCCGCCATTCTGCCTTAGGAAACTGAATTATGATGACATTGTCTTCTGTTTTATACAGTGAAGTCTGTATCTTGACATCGGAAACACCATAAAGAATTATCATAATTACGATGAATACAAAGAGCTTGTAGAACATGATAGGAAATCCTTTTCCGCTGGAAGAGATAAAATCTTAACTGTTTTATTATACCCCATGGTCATGTCCAATAAAAGTCATGAGATGTTCAATGTAAACTCTGAACTCCTGACCCTGACAGGGTTTTGTTTTATTAAACAGACACATTTTTTAACCCTGGTTTGTTATACAATTTAAAATAATAAATATGTTAAAGTAAACATAAAGTTTATCAAAAGTTGATTTTACAGGTTCTGATGTTAATGATATTTCTAATATGAAATTTGTCAGTTATTGCTCTTGAATGTAATGTTATACAATGTGACAATAAAAGTGCGGATTGGTAATTCACAGTAACAGACATATAAGAGGAGTTGATGTATGCACAAGGGTTTTGATCTGATAAA
>CADBNP010000292.1 GCA_902796095.1 uncultured Aeromonadales bacterium
AAATAGGCAATGCGGGCAGTAACCACTCCGATTATGTAAATCTTCCTCTGGTGTGAATTAAAAGGAGCATAGTCAGAATTGGAAGGGATCAGTTCACAGTATGATGAGCCGTCATCATTGTACTTTTCCCTGTATTTCCTGATCATGACGCTGTTGTCACCCTCAATCCTGGCGACAACATAATTTCCGCTGACTGCATTCTGTTCGGTAGAAATTATAAGAGTATCTCCTGCTCTGATATCAGGATCCATGCTGTTGCCTTCCATCTTCAGTGCAAAATCACCTTTTACGGTAGTTTCAACAGGCACCTGATCAAGAGAAGGAGACTTAAAGGCATCATCAAGATTTGCAGCCTGCTGGACATTTACCAGAGGAACAAATTTTGATGTAGGCTTGTTTTCTGCAGCAGTCATCATGCCGTAGCCGTAGCATTTCAAATCTGTTGACTGATCTTCACCGAGCAGAGTTGCAACAGAAACTCCGAAATATGCGGCCAGTTTGTTGAGCATTTCAAAAGAAGGCTCGGTTTCGTTCTTCTCGTACTTATTGATGCTGCCGTAGGAGCATCCGATATCTTCAGCCATTGTTCTGAGGCTGACTCTGCGCCAGTTGCGGAACTCTCTCAGATTCTTAACAAATTTTTCCTTATCTATAGCCATAATCTTCCACCAAAAAGTTTTAGAGACAATAAAATCTAAAATTGATCCATAAGACAAAAAACTGCTCATGCGTGCTTCAGCAGAGGAACGCATCTGTCAGTTATATATCTAAAGTAAAGGTCAAGTATTATAATATATGTTAATACATACTAAACAAATTTACAATACTTTCACAAAATTTTAAATTTCTTTACATAGGTGTCATTACAGTAAAGTCAGAAAAAGCTGAAGTTAACGATTTGATACTGACGGCGCAAAAACAGATGAGCTGCACTGAAGATCACTCCTCCAACGGCTTTCTGTCTGCTGCAGAAAATCAGCCGGACGAGCTATTCGGGATCGCTGTGCCGTGACTGTTCCTCTCTGTACCTGCGGTTCTTATCCTCGGAAGCAAAATTTTCAACGGCAAAATCTGTAATTTCCCTGCATGTGACTTCGCCGGCCTCCACTCTTTTTCTGGCATCAGACCATGGAGCAAGTTCAAAATAGTTTTCGTCATACACCCTTACAGTCGGAGCGGTGTAATAGTCGTCATCAGCTTCCACCAGATGTCTGCCATTACCGATAAGCAGATCCGGATCGTCTTTTCCCGTAGCATCCGGTCCAAGTTTGTCGTAGGTTTCCTTGTCAATCTCGCAAAGCTGATAAAATCCCCGCCATTTTCGCTGAGCTGTGTAGAGATTTCTTTCTTCATCATAGCATGCCTTCCAGCCCAGGCCTTCCTTGAACTGCATAAAAAATCCTCCGTGTTTGAAACATAAATCTAAATCAGTCCGTGAACAGATTTGCCGTCACAAAAAAAATCCGATCATGCCGACAAAAATAATTATGAAACGGTCAAAATTTATTTTGGTTACTGTGCCCGTCATGCCCAAAATTTTCCAGGGACATTGTTCAGAGTATTCAGGATCCCGGAAGAAATCAAAATTACGGGATCATCAAAAATTCGGAAGCAGACGGCTCATATCCAGAAATTTAGGCAGGCTCTTCAGAATTCATAACTCACAATTCTAAAAAAATTCGTATCTGGCCGCTTTCGCTCCCTGTTTCATGTCATGAAGATCTGCCGGGACCGTCAGCCTGCTCTAATTTTGCTTGTCCGCCAGGGAGAAGACAGTCCCCTGTGAGCCACAGGGGAATTACACTTTGCTTCAGTCAAAAGTCTCTATGTTCCTTGCATCGGAAACTGTTTTCCAGGCGTCCTGAACAAGCTGAAGCATTTTCCGGCACTGGATCTCACGGCGCATTGCAGTAAGAGAACTGTCCCTGCCGATGTTTTCAAGTTCCTGACTGTACTTTGCCGAAAGTTCCCTGAAGCTTCTGTGAACCGCAGAAGTCGGAGCGTCCGGTCTGACGCAAAGCACAGAATATGCATCCCTCAGTTCATCAGTCATATTCTGGGATTTACTGTAGGCTTCCCTTCCGTACTCTTCGCCTGAGCCTGCATTTCTGCTGCTTCCGGCAGCGCCCGAACAGTCTGAAGTTCCGACCCCGCCGTTCCAGGGATGTTCCGGATTAGGCATGTATCTGTGCGGTCTGAATTTAAAACCGTCACCCCGGTCTTCTTCAGAGTCTGATCCGTCTTTACTGTTTCTCTCACCGTTTTCAGAAAATCGACTGCCCGGTTCCCTGGCAATGTTTCTGTGTGCAAGGATTTCTTCGAAGGTGTAGGAGTAGAGAAAGTAAAACGGAAGAGTTGCAACAAATATCAGTCCGAAGCTGTCCTTGAGCGCGTTAATGCTGCGATGCTGATTCTGCAGAAATTCACCGACAAGAACCGGATCTGAAAAGAACAGCTGAGCAATCAGAGTCATGTGGAAAAAATACAGAGAATACATCATGAAATATCTGTCGTCAGATCCGAAAAAATATCTCCAGCGATTTCGTCCTGCTCTGCCTGCTGTCCGATAACCACCCGGTAAAACTCCACAGACTAAATAGAAAAAATTCAAAATCAGACCGAAGCCTGCGGCATATTTCATGAAACCGGGAAATACAAGAGATCCGAAATAAAGGTAAAGGACATAGAAAATGCCCGAAAACAGAAAAAAGGCAAAAGTCAGAAGGTTAAGGAAAGCACTTCTTAAATTCGTTACGCCCCTGGCCTCGCCGCGGGATCTGACAACGACAAGAATGAGATAGGCAGCGTAAACCAGACCTTCAACGGCTGTAATATAAAAACCTGAATTCCTTACCTGTAAAAAATTAACTGAATTTTCAAACATTCCCGTTTCAAACCTAATCCGGATCTCTGCTGCTTCATCATACTAAATTTTCCGTAATTCGTACGCTCAAAAATGTTTCACACTCATGAAACCTTAAAATGTTCACAGATCATAACAGAATGAACTTTATGCCATTATTGAACCTGAGACAAATCAGAAGCGAAAAGCAGTACATGAATACAAAACAATCCGGATCAGCACTCGACAAATATACTGTCCTCCAGGATCAAACAAAAACAGTGCGAAAACCAGCTGCAGTTAGTCGTTTTTATAGTCATTGCAGGCGTTAAACCAACAGTTTCAACAGCAGGGATAATAATCCGTACAGTTAAATAGAAGATAAATCAGCTTACCGATATGGTACGACAGACAAAGCAAGTTTTACTATAAAGGACTTTAATCAGTCTAATACCGGCAAACACTGTAGAGAACAAGGAAATATGCACTTGCGGAGACCGTGTAACACAGAAGTTTCAGAAGAAGCGCAATGGTCACCAAAGCAAGAATCCATGATTTTAGTCGTACGTAATGTCACTCCATGACTCTGTACGCTGTGAGACTTCTCTTTGCGGTACATATTATCATCGCTGCTCTTATCAGCTTTATGTCTTCTGTGGTTTCGCCGTAGTGATGTGTACGCATCTGGCTGATTGCCTCCTTTATGGCAGACTCCTCTCCTCCGCTCTCCTGGATCCTTTTGAATTCGATCACCAGTTTTGTTTTGGATGTCTTCAGTTCCAAATCGGAATATCCCTGCGAATTTATTACCTCCCTTGCCTTGTAAATTCTGCGTCCACGTATCTGCGAATATATAACATCACGTACCGAATTCTCATCATTGAACACTTTTGAACTGGAACTGACACATTCACACAGCAATGTATTGAACAGACTGAAAACAGAATCTATATCTCCACTGTCTATCAGTTCTGACAGAGATGAAATTTTATCTGTTGTCTCCTCCGACGGTCCCAGATTCTGAATATCAAGAGAAAGTTTTATCAGTGACTCCGCTATCTCGTCATTCGGTATTACCAGTTTTGCCAGATAATCATTTTTTGATTTCAGTGTAAAATAACCGGTCTGAAGCAGCAGCATGTCCATGGGAATTTTGTCCGG
>CADBNP010000293.1 GCA_902796095.1 uncultured Aeromonadales bacterium
AAGATTTTTAGTCCTGGTTGTTTAAGATGTCCCGGTGTGGTTTGAGGGACGGCTGCACGGGTTTCAGATGTGGATCAGTACTGCTGTTTTGTACTGATCTTTTTTTTTGGGTGAATATTACAGATATAGATATACCTGTATGTTTTCAGAACCAGATGCCTGAATCTGAACTCTCCCTGAATCAAAAAGCCGTGCTTCAGGCACGGCTTTATCCATTATTCAATCTAAGCTGTTCACATCAGTAGCGTGGAGGTGGAGGAGGCGGACACCTTCTATCATATCTCCAGTCGCCAGGACGACATCTTGGAGGAGGAGGAGGAGGACACCTCTTATCGTATCTCCAGTCGCCGGGACCACATCTTGGAGGAGGTGGTGGCGGGCATCTCCTGTCATATCTCCAGTCGCCAGGTCTGCATCCAGGAGGTGGTGGAGGCGGATGGTGGTGATGATGATGATGGTCCACATATATGAACCTTGCACCGGTGTCTGCATTCGCATCCTGCGCAGTAGGAATACTGACAAATGCGAATCCGGCGAGAATTGCTAAAACTAATGAAAATCTTTTCATTCAACTTATCTCCGTGCGAAATGCATTAGGGAAGGTTACTGACAAAAGCAACCTGTAGTCATAATAAATTATCTGTGCAGAAATGTATATCAGTTTTTGGGCTTATCTTCATAAAGATATCAAAATATCAGCATTTATCACATAAAAATGCAGAAACTCAAAATTGTTTATGGACAACATCTGCTTGATTTGAAAGAAGCAGAGATTGTTCAGGCAGGATCCACACAAGAAAAAGTAGATAACTTGTAGCAAAATAACAGCCGACTTATATCCCCGTTGGTAAGCACGGGACCATGCGGCGACATCTGGTAAAATGATTTAAGGCGGGAGAAAACTAAACAGAAGTTATACTTCCTGTCATCAGATTTCTTTGTTAAAGGTTTCTTTCTGTTCTGATTATATCCCAGGCGATATTAAGCTTCTGGGTTATTTCGTTGTATTTTTCAATCTCCTTTTCAGACAGACCTTTTGATATGGCCTTGTCAGGGTGATATCTTGCGATCAGCCTGCGGTATGAGGATTTGATTTCCTTATTGGAGGAGTCAGGTTTAACCTGAAGTGTTTTATAGGCATTTTTGATTTCCTTATCACTGAATTCCTCTCTCGGTGTACTCTTCTTTTCCTCGTAGCTGTCATCCTCCTCGTAATTGTAGGATCTGCCGTTGCTGAAACCGTGGGCTTTGTAGTAGCCTGATTCAGGATCCAGATAGAGGTTGAAATCCTTAACCAGACGGATGAATATGCGACCAGCCATTTCCTTGCCGATCTGAAAAGCTTCCGCCAATTTGGCGTATACAGCTGATTCGTCCGGTGTAACAATCTCGTCATAAAACAGTCCGCCGGCAATAGTGTAGAGCACTGCGCAGGCCAGTTCTCTGTTCTGAAGCAGGATCTTGCTTTCCTGGATACAAAGCTTGATATTCCAGAAGGATGTATTCTTTCCTTCTTCAATACATTTCCGGTTTTCTTCAACAACAGCAAGCCTTATTCCCAGGCGTTCAGCCATTTCCTCCACGTAAATATCCTGAAGTTCCTGGTTTGAACTGCAGTTTTTCAGCATAAACCCAAGGGCAGTGAAGATGGCACGGAGCAGTTCTGGAGTTAATTCAACTTTGGAAAAATATCCCGGGTTTGCATAATTCTCATTAACCGGATCTGATGAAGAGCCATCCTGAGAACTGTAGTACTGGTAATCAGTATCTCTCTTATACTGGGATCTGGGCTCATAGTAGTCGCTGTTCCGGGATCCGTAACTGTTTCCAAAAGGGTTGTAGCCTGTATTTGACGATCCGTATGGATCATAATCTGCTCCGGTCGAGTAACCAGGTTCCTGCTGTTGTGACTGATTCATGGCAGCTTTTTTCTTTCTTGTTCTTCTCAGAAGTTCCGCAAACGGAAGAGAAAGCAGTGCTACTGCTATGTACACGGTTTTCTGATTAGGATCAATGATTGAACCTTCGAATGGAAGATTTACCGTTCCGAAATGCAGGAATATTATGAAGAAAAACAGAGGTGCTATGAAGATGGTTCTTACAAGCATGTCATAGTCACTTTCAATGGCCTCATACAGAAGCCAGCCCAGACTTCCAAGTGCTATAAAGTAGGTAATACGATCAATGAGATTGATATCAGGATAGGTTAAATAGAAGATGAAGGATACAAAATAAAGAACAATGCCTACCAGCATGTTGGCAAGATCTTTAGTTTCCTGTCTGTTATCCATTTTGTTCCCGTTTATTCAAATTACGAGTGAAAAGATCCCTGTTTCTTTCATACACCTTAAGCAGACAGTGTGTCATTTCTGAATGACATTCATGGGAGGATAATCTGAACCGCTGCGGTGAGAATGTATTCCTATGCATGGATTATATAGTCATCGTAAAGCTCGTCAATCATTCCGTTAAGACATGACTTACCTGCGATATGACTGTCTCTGATTATCTCCTGTATCGCATTCTTTGTAATCAGCTTTTCAAATTTTTCCGCATCAGGTCTGTAGCTGATATGCCACAGTTCCGTTCCAACTCTTACATGGGCTTCGTCTGTGAACGGTCTGAAAAATCCGTATTTATCCATGTTCTGATCCAGCCATTCTGTAAGTCGTGCGAAAATTCCGCCCTGGGCGTACTCTTCCGAATTCAGCTGAAGTTCGTAGTTTTCCGGCATCAGGTTTGATGCGGCAACATCAATGTCTGTACCCCAGTGATGTCTGCTGAAACCTGGCAGAGCAGACCAGTAGAGGATTGCATAAACAGTTTCTACACCGGTAAGCGTGCTGACATTCACCGGACGGTTGAAATTATCATATACCGGACGATCTCCCAGGTATTTGTCATTCCAGATATCCAGCTGACGTTCAAAACTGCGGTATGAAGATACTGGGACGATGTCTATGCCGTCTGCAGCGGCAGCTGTGCTCATTTTTTTGAAAGCCGCAGCGCAGTCCGGTGTCAGTCTGCAGTTTTTAAATTCAGGTAGGTCGATAAGATGTGACGGATCCTTGCCGGTAAGGTGTAGTAAAGTAAATTCCATAAATCGCTCTTCTGTCTGTTCCAAATTAGCCACCTTCCGTCATGATGTCATTTCCCGGTTTAAACCGTGACATCATAAGGTGGCAGCATTTTTGAAAATTCTTCTTAAATATGATACGGTAGTGAAGTACTATTACGATCAGTGATCTGGTTAATGCCGTGCTCCGGGAAACTTTACCGGTCCAGGTAGAACTGTCCCGACAGTCTGTGGTTCAGAAACTTGAAAACATTGAATACCGCCAGAGTTTTGGCTGACGGTGTTCCGTCTTCTCTGAGAAAATATTCACCTGTGAATACAAAAGATCCGTCAACCTCCCTTACATCAGTCGGCAGGATACCGTCGATATAGTCATCGCACTCCTTCATGAGCTCAACAGCTTTGAGCATCAGCTGATCTTTTGATATCGGCTTTTTCTCCGGTGCAACAGTGTATTCTGTATTTGAAAAATCCATATTTTGTGTGACCTCACTGTGGTTTCTTTATTCTTCGCGAAGATATGTCAGATAGAGTTTTTTCTGAAAACGGAGAAACGCGTCTGCATTCTGATTTCCGGTATTGTCGAATTCGTTTTTCAGCGCAAGACTTGCAAGAAGATCCTCATCCTCCGGTTTCAGCTGACGGAGTACAGCTGTCAACTGTCGTTCGTAATGTGCGGCAAGATATCTGTCAAGGGGATAGATGTTTGTGATTGCCCGGATTACATGGTGCAGGTATACAGGAATAATCAGATTTTCAACAGTGAAACATCCGTCTCTGAAAAATTTAAGAAGCGGTGTATCATGTACGGAGTAATCGTATTCACAGAAATTTTTTTCTTCTGCAGTTATACCGCAGACACCGGGAAATGACTTCTCTGCGCTGTTCTCTTTTGAAAAATCACTGCTTATAACTGTAAAGCCGTCACCGGCGGAGTTGTCCCATAATTCATCTGTTGCATGGCTGCCTGTAATCCTGCGTACGAACAGTTTCATAATCCTGATTCAGTCCTTTTTTTCATCAGTTAATTATACCCCGTGATTCAGAGAAAACCCACGATTTTAAATGCCTGACATCAGCGGTCCGCTGAAGAATGAATTAACATCACCGTCTGTGGACAAATTAAACAAACTCCTGTTTCGACAGACTGAATTAACCGGCCACTCCCGATTCAGGAGACGATTTATTAAGACAGCGTGCAGGGAACATCACCTGTCTGTCTTCACGATTCATCTGCTGATTTTTCAGCAGTTCTCAGATATTTTTCAAGGAGGCGTTCTGTATCTTTCTGTTCTATTCGGTAGGCCTTTGCCAGCAGAATGAAAAGTTCCTGTTGCCGTTCAGAATCTGCTTTCTGAAGACAGTCTGCAGCATTTTTCATGATTTTATATTTCAGAATGCTTCCGTACTGTTCCAGTGCACTGTTGCTGATGCTCAGGAATGCGGTCGAAGGCGAAAGACAGGTTCCCTCTTCGAAAAGATCCTGTACGTATCCTCTGATGTTTTCAGGAACACCGAAATTTCTGATTAAACCATCCAGGCGGATCTTCAACCTTTCCTCATCGTTTTCAACAGATGAAGCAATTTTCCCCAGGGGAACGAATATGCTTTTTAGCAGAGGGACGCTGAATTTGATTTCTGTCAGTTCGATATCATAATTCAGATTTTCAGTACCGGAACTGCTTTGAAATGTATCTGATGGCGAGTCTGCCTTTTTCGTTCTTTTTTTTCGGTTTCTCAGGAAATTTCTGAGTCTGCTGCGTATGTTTGAAAATGAGAAAGACAGACTGCTGCCGGATGCTGCTATAGCGGGGATCAGCGATGCAATTGAGATGGCAGCTATGGAGAAGAGAATAATCGCCATACGCATTGGATTTGCGGCGACAGCATTGAAAAAATCAAGGGACACCAGTATCAGAAATACAGAGTAGGTGATCCCGATCTGGTAGGCGGTTCCGCCGGCTCTGATAGTATAATAAAGCAGAAAAGTCACAATCAGCCATGTCACTGTCAGCAATGTCAGCAGGCTGTAGGAATACGGCATGGCACTCATGGCACCGCTTTCCAGGTCAGTAAAACTACGGATGGTGAAAATTACAGAAGTGCAGTGGAACAGGAAGCAAAAGATATAGACGAGCAGATTTACCACGGTGTCACCAGGTTGTTGAAATTTTCCAAACAAGTGTTCTCCTGCCACCGGGCATGCAGTGCTGTCCAGGCGAAGCGAAAAACTTTGACAGGGAAAGACTATACAGAGGATCATAAAACAAACTGCAGGATTCACAAAGGATAATCAGCTGTTTTAATGATGATTTTGAAGATATGGTTTGAATGTCAGAACCCGACTTTAAACATCAAATTCCAAATTTACTCCACTAGTTCAAGATACTGCAGAACGGCTTTAAAAAAAGGATGAATAATCTGTTATGAGGAAAAAAGAGGAAGAAGGCAAACGGAAAGAACGGCAATCCCAGTCAACATCATAAATCTGGAAACTGGAGTTACTTCGTTAAAGGTTAAACAGGAAACTGTTCAGCAAAACTGTGACAATCTCATTTATCCCATGTTTTATCCAAAAAAAATTAATAGAAGTCTCAAACACATATTATTTCGATGTAAAGACGTTTTATCTCAACTCTCTCATATACCTTGTCAGAACGGCAAATTTTAAGGATCAGGTCGGATAAGCTATTGATTTAAAAGAAAAAAATGCAAAAGGCACGATTTCATATAATGAAATTTGAAAATTATGATGATAGGAAAACTTCATTATCATTGAAAAGAGAAAAGGTTGGTTTATGGATGTTATCCACTAATTTATATTTAGTGATATAAATCACTAATTATCAGCAAGTATCTGTCAGATTGAATATCAGACAGGAAAAGTACACGGAAAACAGTGTTGAAAAATAAGGCTCTGTTATGGAATAGTGTTGATCCATAAATAAGCATGATAAATCATAAAGTTATATGAACGAAAAATTTTACTTTTTTAAGTTC
>CADBNP010000294.1 GCA_902796095.1 uncultured Aeromonadales bacterium
ACACATATATTTATATTATAAGTAATTGTACTAAAACGTGATATACATCACAATTAGCAAAATCAACACTTTTCCTGAACAGAGCCATGGTAATTATAACCTGCAGGAATAAAAAACGGTAAACTTCAAAATTTAACAATAACTCAACGTTATTAAAGGCAATTTGAGATGTATAATCTCAGACGTGGCAGGAAATCATACTGAAAAGCTATCTGCAGGACAGAGAGATTTTTTAGTGGGTTGACCAGTGCATAATATTCCTAGTACGGGGGCATAATTGAGAATTCCATGGCAAATCTAAATAAAAAAATATCAACAATGTTCCTTCTCCCTCTACTTGTTGTTTCAGCTATAGCCGTCTGTGGTCTGATTATTTCAAACCATACCAGCATAACTTCATCAAACAGATTTTTGTTTTCAAGTATTTTGTCGGGATGCTCAAATTATATAGGTTCCTGGCAGAACGCCAATTCCCGTGCAATGGAAAACTATGCTGCAATGCCGGCCATGAAGGATCTGAACATAAGTACGCTCAAGAATAACGAGCTGGCAGGAATTCTGAATAAAACTTCGGGTGCTGTTTCAACCTACTTCGGGGCGGAAGAGGATGGACGTCTGTACATGATAGGAGAGGATACTGAAGCTCTGTTTAAATCCGGTTTTGATGCCAGAAAACGGGGTTGGTACAAGGATGCATCTGCGTCACCTGATCATGCTATATTGTCTGATCCCTATGTTGACGTAGTAACCGGCAAGCTTGTTATAAGTGTGGCAAAAAGAGCTCAGGAAGGCGTGGTAGGAGCAGATTTCTCAACCGATGATCTTAATAATCTTATAAGCGGACTTTATATTCCGGGAAATGGCACTGCTGTTCTGACCTACGGCAGAGAAAACAGGATTCTGGCGTATAAGGATGCACAATTAATCACTCAGAGTCTGGACACCCTGAATAAAAATTTATCTCAGGACACCGCAAATAAAATTATAGAGAGTTCTGCCAGTGAGGAACTGTATGAAATTCAGGAGAACGACGGCAGAACTGTTTTATCCATGGGTGTGAAAATTCCTAACTCCACATGGAAACTGTTTGTATTTATTCCAAAGGAGTATTTCTACGCATTCTATTACAAAACTTTGCTCTTTTTGATTCTCTCGGTCATGGTTGTTTTCGCAGTATCATTCTTTGTCATCAAGTATTTGACCCGCAGCATGATCGTAAATCCGATAAACAGCGTAAAAGATCATCTTAAAAGAATGTCTGAGGGTGATATCAGTCTTACAGATCATCTGGATATATCAACAGGTGATGAAATTGAATCAATGAGTCATTCGATTAATAATTTCACTGATCGCCAGCATACAAATATTATCGAACTGAGTAACAAAGTAAGGGAAAGTGTCAGTCTTGCAAATGAAAACAACAAGCTTATTACTTCTGAACTTGGCACTCAGAAATCCTGTATTTCAGGGGTTGTCAGCGTAATAAAAAATATTCATGATGTAACGAATCAGATTATCAGCGTTACTGACGTAACAATTGATGGTATTGAAGAAGTACATCAGACATCAAACGATGGTTTGTCAATAGTTTCAGAAACTGAAAATGCGGTGCGCAGACTGTCCGATTCCATCACCTCGACTCATGAGGCGGTGACAGGAGTGGCGAAACATACCGAGGAAATAGCAAGGCTTTCTGAAAATATCAAAACCATAGCTGAGCAGACAAATCTTCTCGCTCTTAACGCTGCCATAGAGTCTGCCCGGGCCGGAGAGCACGGTCGCGGATTTGCCGTGGTGGCAGATGAAGTAAGAAGTCTGGCCATCAAGACGAGAGAATCAACAGAGCAGATCCAGCAGACAGTTGATGCTCTTATCGCAAACATGAGGAGTACTCTTGACAAGGTCGAACAGAGCACTGAGGAATGCTCCGTTACAATGGAGCGAAATAATGAAGCTGTAGGATTTCTGACAAATGTCATCACTAAAATTGACCAGACAAGTGCCAGCGCCAGGCAGATAACAGAATGTGCCAAAGCTCAGTCAGAACTTATTTCAGAAGCCAGTTCTCACGTTAATGCAATCAACCAGGTTCAGAGTGACATCCATTCCGCCGTGACAACAATATCAACGAACACAGCCGAGATGGAGCAGTCCTCCGAAAATATAATCAGCAGGCTGCTGCAGAACCGGGAAATGCAGGCATGAAACCGTTAACAATAACAATAGTAGTGCCGCATGTTTATCTGACCGTGCCGTAAGGTCCCGTCCTTTGGCTGTGCCGTGGACTTGAGGAATAAAAATAGGTATAAATCTTTTTTGCCAGCAGAGACAGACTCAGACTTTTTCAATGACGGCACATCAGACCAGGGCTTGACCGTAGGGCTTGTGAAGTGAAGCGAACCGTATTTTATGTCAGCGGCAGGAACCCGTCGAGAAGCGGTCTGCCGCCTGCCGCTGGAACTGTCAGGAATTCCCTGCATTTAGGCAGGGGGAGTATGTCAGGAATATAAATCAGAAAAGCGGCGCTGTTTTACCTGATTTTCGGGGCTCAGACCTGTAATTTGAGGATGATAAAAAGTTTCATCATCAGGACCGGCCCTGCAAGGCTGCTGCTGAGACGGATTTTTGATCGTTCCTGATAATCGCTCCATCATGTTAAAGAAAAATGACAAATGAAAAATGAAAACAGCATGAGATCCGTTGCATAAAAAATAAGGCGGTGTTCAGGAAAAATGTTGACACTGTCTTAAACAGTCAAGGAGTAATTTGCCGGGGAGCTCCTCACTGTCTGAAAAAAGTAACAGTCTCAGATTCAGCCTGTCCTTCTCCGTTTGGCAAAATTTGCTGAACTGCAAAAATTTCAAATCTGAACCTATACCGGATCCGGACTTTCTGATTTTGCCTGAAAACTGCAGAAAGACTGCAGCGGAATGTAATGCTGGAAAGGATGTTCCTTTATGGGAACTAAAGTTCAGAAATTTCGGACATTGTAAAAACAGCCTGGGATGAATGGCAGGAGAACCCTGATCTGTTCTGCATAATCACTGAAGCAGAACTGGAAACGAAAATTTACCGAGACAGAATGCGGCAATTTATCGAAACTTTCCGGATGCGTACGTCTGTTTTCAGAAGAGGGGAGAATAATGAAAATCTTTAAAGGAACAGCTGAATGTGACTCGTTTTCAATGGATTATTTTCGCTTTGGCTCTGGTACTGAAACTCTTGTTATTCTCCCGGGACTGAGCGTACTGAATATTATGCCCATGGCTGCACTGGTAGCGTCTTCCTATGAGATCTTTTCAAAGGATTTTACCGTTTATCTTTTTGAAAGGCGAAGTGATCCGCCGCAGGAATACACTGTATCAGACATGGCCGGGGATACCTGTGAGGCTGTTCAGAAACT
>CADBNP010000295.1 GCA_902796095.1 uncultured Aeromonadales bacterium
GATTCGAACCCTCGATGCAACTTGTGGTCGCATGCTCCCTTAGCAGGGGAGTACCTTCGGCCTCTCGGTCATCTATCCGTTTCAACGCTGATATGATAGCGACTTGTAGAAATATGTCAAGTCTATTTTATGCACGGTCGTTTCTTTAGGGTAATAAATAGTCAAAGTTATTTACGTTCATCATTTTCAAACTTTACGTTGGGAGCAAATGAGGAACTGTCTGCAGGCTCATCCGACTGTATTTTCTGAAAAATTTCCTCGCGATGAACTGTAACATTCGGCGGTGCCTCTATGCCAAGCCTTACCTGACTTCCCTTGTAGCCCATCACCGTAACCTTTATCCCTTCGCCGATGACAAGCGTTTCTCCGACCCTGCGTGCTAATATGAGCATGTGAACTCCTTTTCAGTAGCTGATAAAACACACAATGAAATCTGAAGTTGAGTAACTATGAAATAACATCGAATTCAAGATATACTCAACTAGATATTACCTAAAAATAAGATCAGAGTACAGATCAGAAACTGTAAATTTGATTTTTTCTGTCTGTGTGCATGGATCAGTTTCAACATCAGATCCAGATTCAAAGAACGCAGACAATGGGCATCCGTTCAATACCCTGACCTCCGCTTAAAATGGCTGATCTTTATTTACTGCGTACCATTGAAAATATTGCCAAATGTGGTAGAGTAACAGACATTATTTTTAAAATAGGGTGTGGCATTCCCGATTTCATGCCGGTCTGTAATCCTTTCCGATTATGATGCCGGAATCTGTACTGAAAGCAGAGCATGCCGGATGTGGTAGCAATGGAAGGATGATATCATCGTAGAGGAATGAGGTTCTTCTAATCGGATAGATCCCGTCTCCTCCCTGCTGTTGCGTGTATTGTTCCCGACGACTCGAAATGTCGTGGATTGATAGCCAGGAGGCTTTAATGGAAAAGTTGTCAGGCGCGCAGATGGTGGTGCGTGCACTTGAAGATGAAGGCGTTGAGTTTGTTTTCGGTTACCCGGGAGGTGCCGTTATTGATATTTATGACGCTCTTTATTCCGCCAAAAAATTAAAACACGTTCTTGTTCGTCATGAGCAGGCTGCTGTTCATGCAGCAGACGGTTATGCCCGCTGTACAGGCAGAGTAGGCGTGGCTCTTGCAACTTCCGGTCCGGGAGCTACAAACTGCGTTACAGGTATTGCTACTGCATATATGGATTCTGTACCTATGGTTATCATTACCGGTCAGGTAGGAAGACCTCTTATCGGTTCTGACGCCTTTCAGGAGGTTGACACCGTAGGTATTACCCGTCCGATAGTAAAGCACAGTTTTCTTTGCACATCTGCCGAGGAACTGCCTGTTACTATCAAGAAAGCTTTTTATCTGGCATCCACAGGGCGTCCTGGTCCTGTTCTGATTGATATTCCTAAGAATGTACAGAATCCTAAAAATCTGTTCGACTATGAATATCCGAAGGAAATCTCCATGCGCTCTTATAATCCGACACTTCATGGTCACAAGGGGCAGATTAAGCGTGCTGTAAAACTTCTTGCTGATGCAAAGCGTCCGGTTCTATATGCCGGTGGCGGTATTGTTCTTGCGAATGCAAGTCAGGCGGTACGAGATCTGGCTGAAAAATTCAACATGCCGGTTGTAAGTTCTCTCATGGGTCTTGGCGTGCTTCCGGGAAGCGACAGAAAGTTCCTCGGTATGCTTGGTATGCATGGAACCTACGAAGCCAATATGGCAATGCATAATTCGGATCTGGTTCTTGCCGTCGGTACAAGATTCTCGGATCGTTCGACCAACAGTGTTCCAAAGTTCTGTCCTAATGCACAGATTATTCATATTGACGTTGATCCTGCATCCATTTCCAAGACTGTAAGAGTTGATATTCCTATTGTGGGATCTATTGATATAGTAATACCTCAGATGATGGGTGACGTGGAAGAACTTGGTATCAATCTGGCGGAAAGAAATCTTGATGAGTGGTGGAACATGATTGCGGGATGGAGACAGAAAAACTGTCTCGATTTTGATCGCAATTCCGCTCTTATCAAGCCGCAGGCTGTCATCGAGACTGTAAACCGTCTTGCTCCAGATGCCATAGTTGCTTCCGATGTAGGTCAGCATCAGATGTTTGTTGCTCAGCACTTCAAGTTTGAAGAGCCTAGAAAGTGGCTTAACTCTGGTGGCCTCGGTACCATGGGATATGGTCTGCCGGCAGCTGTTGGCGCAAAGATTGCCTTCCCTGAATCCACGGTTGTCTGCTTTACAAGTGACGGATCTGTTCAGATGAATATCCAGGAGCTTGCAACCTGTACAGAGTTCAAACTTCCGCTCAAGGTTATTATTATCAATAACAACGCGCTCGGCATGGTTAAGCAGTGGCAGAGACTGTTTTACGAGGGGCGCCTCAGTCAGACCTGCAGTCCGGAGTATATTTCTGCAATTCCGGATTTCGTTAAGCTTGCTGAGGCCTATGGTCATGTTGGTATCAGAATTACAAAGCCGGATGAACTGGAAAGCGGTCTGAACAGAGCGTTTTCGATAAATGACAGACTTGTCATTGTTGAGGTTCTGACGGATCCTTCTGAACTGGTTTATCCAATGACCATCAACGGTGGTGCCATGTGTGACATGAGACTTAATGATACGGAGACTACGCTATGAGACATGTAATTTCTGTTTTGCTGGATAATGAGTCCGGAGCACTCAGCAGAGTTGTAGGTCTTTTTTCTCAGCGCAATTACAATATTGAAACTCTGACTGTAGCACCTACGGATGATAATACGCTCTCCCGTATTACCATAGTAACAAAGGGTGATGATGAGCAGGTTGAGCAGATTACCAAACAGCTGCATAAGCTGATCAATGTGCTTAAGGTTTGCGATCTTGCTGATGCTCCGTTTGTTGAAAGAGAGATCCTGCTGGTTAAGTGCAGAGCTGCGACTCCTGAGATTCGTGCCGAGATCTGTTCTCTTTCTGATATTTTCAGAGGACAGATTGTTGATGTTACGAGTGAGCTTTATACCATACAGATGGTAGGTTCTTCTGATAAGATTGATGCTTTCATTAACACTGCAAGCAAGAATATAGAGCTTATTGAGGTTGTTCGTTCCGGTGTGTGCGGTATTGCCAGAGGTGAGCGCGCACTTCGTGCTTAGGTTATCCTGAAGAGGGGATCTGTTTCTTTTTTTGGAACAGATCTCTTTTTGTTTCTGAAGGCTTTTGGATTTAATTTTTACGGAACCATTCTTTATGAAAAAAAGTGTTTTGAATAAACTGCAGTCGCTTTATGAACGCTATCAGGAAGTTCAGGAACTTATGGGACAGCCTGATGTTCTGGAGGATCAGAACAAATACAGTGCATTGTCCAAAGAATATTCAACTCTTACAGATGTGGTCGAAGGTTTTAAGAAGTACCAGGCCTCTGTTTACAATTATGATACCTGCATGGAAATGCTCAGCAGTGACGATCCTGAGATGAAGGAAATGGCTCAGGAGGAGATTGAGGATGCAAAGGCAAATCTTGAGAAGAATGAGAAGGATATACAGATCCTGCTCCTTCCCAAGGATCCGAAGGATGACTGCAACTGCTTTCTTGAAATCCGTGCAGGAACTGGCGGAGACGAGGCAGCCATTTTTGCAGGCGACCTTTTCAGAATGTACAACTACTATGCTGAAAAAAAGGGCTGGCGTGTGGAGATTATGAGCCAGAGTGAAGGTGAAATGGGCGGCTATAAGGAAATTATTGCCATGCTTTCCGGTCCTTCGGTATATGGTACGATGAAATTTGAATCTGGCGGACACCGGGTGCAGCGTGTGCCAGAAACCGAATCTCAGGGCAGAGTTCATACCTCCGCATGTACTGTAATGGTGTTGCCGGAGGTTCCTGAAGCCGAAGCTCCTGAAATAAATCCTGCAGATCTCCGTATAGATACCTACCGTTCATCCGGTGCCGGCGGTCAGCACATCAACAAGACTGATTCGGCTATACGTATCACCCACATTCCAACTGGTATTGTGGTTGAGTGCCAGGATGAAAGATCTCAGCACAGAAACAAGGCAAAGGCCATGAGTGTGCTTCTTGCCCGACTGACCCAGCTTGAGGAGGATAAGCACAAGGCGGAGGCAGATGCTGCACGTCACAGTATATTAAGTTCCGGCGACAGATCTGACAGGATCCGTACCTATAACTATCCTCAGGGCAGAGTTACTGATCATCGCATCAATCTTACACTTTATCGGCTCACAGAAATATTAAACGGAGATCTGGATGCGCTTATCGATCCTGTGATCCAGGAATATCAGGCTGATCAGCTGGCTGCTCTTTCTTCTGAGAACTGAGTATGAAGCTTGGTCAGTGGATCTCTGAAGCAAGAGCCCGTCTCAGTTTAGAAGGTTCTCCGACTCCCGCAGCTGATGTGAAGAGTATTGCCTGTCATGTGCTTGGTGTTGATGCTTCATGGCTTATTATTCACGATGAATACGTACTTGAGCCGTTTCAGGAAAAAAAACTAAATGAGATGCTTGGATCCAGATGCAGTGGAATGCCGGTTGCCTATATAGTTGGTCACCGTGGTTTCTGGGATCTGGATCTGAAATGTGACAAATGTACCCTTATTCCCCAGCCGGATACGGAAACGCTGGTTGAGGTTGCCCTGAAATACGTTCCGCAGGGTGGCAGAGTTCTGGATCTTGCAACTGGAACCGGTGCCGTGGCTCTTGCCTTAAAATCTGAAAGACCAGATCTCCGGGTTGAAGGCTGTGACATAGTCTCGGAAGCCGTAGAGCTTGCCAGGCAGAATGCGGTACTTAACGGGCTTGATGTAAAATTCTACATCAGCGACTGGTTTTCAGAAGTCGACGGACAGTTTGATTTGATTACAGCCAACCCTCCTTACGTTGCAGAGAATGATCCTCACCTAGCCTGTGGTGATGTCAGATTTGAGCCTGTGACTGCGCTTGTAGCAGAGGACGAAGGTCTTGCTGATCTGAGACATATCATATCCGCGGCAGGAGAATTTCTGGTTGATGGCGGAGTTCTGCTTTTGGAGCATGGATATAACCAGGCTAAGCCGGTAAGGGATATGTTCTCATACTTCAACTATGAATGTGTGGAAACTGTGGCTGATTTGGGAGGCAATCCCAGAGTTACGGGTGGCATTAAGAGAAAAAGCATACATTGACTGAATAAGAGCTTTTTTGATTTTAAAAAATCACTTTTTAAACACAGGCAGAGGAATAATCAGAAGATTTTTATTGGAGTTGGTAATTATGGAATGTAAGCAGGTAAACATCGGTGATATAAAGGTGGCTAATAATCTTCCCATGGTTCTTTTCGGTGGCATAAATGTACTGGAATCCAGGGATCTTGCTTTTAAATGTTGCGAGGAATATGTTCGGGTTACATCAAAATTAGGAATTCCGTATGTTTTTAAGGCAAGCTGGGATAAGGCAAACCGTTCGTCAGTTCATTCCTACCGGGGACCAGGTCTGGAGGAAGGCCTGAAAATACTGGCAGATCTGAAGAAAGAATTCGGTGTAAAGGTTATTACCGATATTCATGAAAAGGAGCAGGTTGAACCTGTTGCCGAGGTGGCGGATGTCCTTCAGCTCCCTGCTTTTCTTGCCAGACAGACAGATCTGGTTCAGGCTA
>CADBNP010000296.1 GCA_902796095.1 uncultured Aeromonadales bacterium
ATTCTGAATATTCTCCGAAGCACTCATTCAAAAGAATACCGAAAATGCCGGACATAATTATCTGATATTAAATTATTCTGACGTGCCATCCTGTCTGCCGGTTACAGTAAAACCAACACTTTCAAAGATTTTTCCCGCCTCCTCGGTTTTCAGGTAGTCAAGAAAATCCTTTGCCTCTCTGATATTTTTCGAGTTTTTAAGTACGGCTGCAGGATAGATCACCTGTCCCGCCATTTCCCTGGTAGCAGCATCAATCACAGTCAGACCGGCAGAGTGAGCGTCAGTGGCATATACAATTCCGGCATCCACAACACCCTCCTTCACCTGGGAGGTAACCTCCTTCACATTGTTGCCCAGGGTCAGAGATCTGTTTGCAAGCATATCATTCATGTCAAGGTGAAAGTGATCAAAAATCTTAAGTGTATACTGTCCGACAGGCACATCAGAGTTGCCGATGGCCAGAAATACGTCATGTGCCCTGAGAGTCTCTGCCAGATCTTCAAAACTTTTAAGATTCTTTTTATTTTCTTTAGGAACAACAAGAACAACCCTGTTTTCCAGAAGATTGAAGCGGGAACCACTCAGTACATAGTCAAGCTTCTGAGGATTTTTCTCCTCTCCGGACGCAAGATCAAGCTGATCCATCTGTTTCGGGGCGGCCGATATGAAAACATCACTGACAGCTCCCTCCGCAATCTGAGTCTTCAGAGTGCCCGACGAATCAAAATTGAAAACTATCTTAATGTCAGGGTGCTCCTTCTGATACCGGGTTCCTATTTCATTTAGGGTTTCAGTAAGGGATGCAGCGGCAAATACCACAAGCTTTTTATCAGCACGGGGCACTGAAGCAGCCCCGGCAGTGCCGTTTTCCTGTACGGCATCTTCGCCGCACCCAGAAATCACTGAGGACATCACTGTCACAGCAATCAGAGCCGACAGTCTTCTGCTGAAGGAAATCAAACCTGAAAGAACGGAACTCCGCCTGAAAGCTCCTGTTGTATCCATAATAGTCTCCCGGAATATTTTCCCTTTGTTTCGTTACTGTTTTATGATTCAGTCAGGTACTGACGGCTCCGTGATCCGGGAAAAAGCCTTCCTTAAGTACCTGATCTCTGCCTTAACGTCTTCCGCACTCGCTGTCCCGCTCCAGCAGAATATTAAGTCCGTGGGAAAGTTCACTTAAAATTATATCAAGGCACTCCGCCACAGCCTTTCTGCTGCCGGGAAGATTGACAATCAGAGTCCTGTTTCTGATTACCGACACGGCTCTTGAAAGCATGGCTCTTTTAGTAATTTTGCAGGATTCGGCGCGAATGATTTCGGCAATACCGGGAACATTGCGGGTGGCTACCGACAGCGTAGCCTCCGGTGTAACGTCTCTCGGAGCAAAACCTGTTCCGCCGGTGGTAATAATGAGATTAACCCCAAGGTCATCCGACAGTCTGACAAGTTCACTGCTGATCACATCCTTCTCATCAGGAAGCAGAAGCGTTTCAACTACATCATAACCGGCCCCCAGCAGTTTTTCAGTTATATAAGGACCGCTTTCATCCCGGCGTTCACCTCTGACCCCGCTGTCACTCATTGTGACCACCGCACAGGTAAAACTTTTTTCATCAGACTTCACTGCATCAGGAGAAAGTATTTCCAGATCTGCATATGCCTCTGACACAGCCTCTTCATGAACATCCGAAAGATCATGGTCTGCCGGCGGATCATTTTCCATAATCAGAGCAGCCCTGTCACCTGTTCTGATAATTCCTCCACTGACAACCCTGGCAAAAACTCCCGCACGGGGCATGATGCAGTCTCCCATTTTTTTATAAATGGCGCAGTGATGATGGCATTCCTTGCCAATCTGTGTGATCTCCAGCAGACATTCTCCTGCAGAAACAAGCTGTCCGATCCGGATCTGCTGCAGACTGATGCCCTCTACAACCAGATTTTCACCAAAGGATCCGGGAACAACATCAGCACCCTTTCTTTTAAATTCTTCGATTGTCTCAAACGGGAGGATACTTACCTGCCTGTTCCATTTTCCCGCATGGGCATCATTCTGAATTCCCCAGTCAGCGACAAGCATAGCATCGCTTACAGGAGTCTTGGGAGTTCCTCTTGCCGAACTTGTACAGATCTGGCGGATAATACCTTCATTCTGTTCCATAGAGTCAAGTCTCATCTGTTTCTGTTAAATTCGTTTTCATATCTCCGGAAATATTTCCGTGTTTCCGGCACCCGCCGCAGAAATTCCGGCAGGACTCCGGACGCGGTATTCTGTTTACCGGAAACGACATATGCGGCACCTTCTCCTCAATCAGATCAGCCAGCTGAGATGCAGAGGTGAAAGCACTGAACACGGGCAGATTAATATTCTCCGGCAACGGTGTTTCCGCACCTGCTCCGGAGAGAGCAAAGGTTCTTTCTGTTAATC
>CADBNP010000297.1 GCA_902796095.1 uncultured Aeromonadales bacterium
ACCAACGTAAGTTCAATTACCAGTCAAAGAAATCTGGCTCGTTCAACGCGACAGCTCGACAGTTCTTATCAGAAACTTTCCTCAGGATTCAGAATCAATTCTGCCCGTGATGATGCTGCAGGTCTGCAGATCAGCGACCGAATGACAGCCCAGATTAACGGACTTACCCAGGCAAACCGCAACTGTATGGATGGCATATCCATGCTGCAGGTTGCCGAAGGAGCGCTGAATGAGGTCACAGAAATGATTCAGCGTATGCGCACACTTGCGGTTCAGGCTGCCAACGGAACATATTCTCAGGACGAAAGAATGGCGATCCAGGAAGAGGTTCAGGAGCTTTCCGCTGAAGTTAACCGTATTGCCAAACAGACAACCTTCGGCGGCCAGCCAATTCTTGACGGCGAACAGGAATACCTTTACTTTCCTAATGATAAGAAAATCATGCCCATAAGCAATACTCATCCGGCAGATCCAAATGTTTCCTGCAGAGATCCTTCTCATACAGATAAAAGAAAGACGCTTCAGGTCGGTGCATACGCAGGCAATACAGTAGATCTGAAACTGGGCATACCTGTGAATAAAGTATTCTGCAACGCTGGATGCCATAATAAATTTCCCTCAAATGCTCATGTCGGATTCGACATGAGCGGTCTCTATATTTCACTGGTGAACATAGACAATCCATCAATTCTTGTGGAGCCTGAAATCACTTCAACGACTGACTTTTCCAACAGTCACAAGACAGGAATATGTATGGGAAGTGACGGCATGGCAACGTTGGATGTTACAACACAGGAAGGAGCAGAAAAAGCCATAGAAATCGCCGACGGATTTATCAGAACGATTGATACGAACCGGGCTGATATGGGTGCAATACAAAACCGTCTCGAATCATGTATTTCCAACCAGGAAAATGTCATAGAGAATGTAAGTGACGCAAGAAGCAGGATCAGAGATTGCGACTATGCCAGCGAAACAGCAAAACTGACCATGCTCAATATCCTTCAGCAAAGTGCAACAAGCATTCTGACCCAGGCAAATATGAAACCTCAGACAGCTATTTCACTCCTGCAGAATTAAATTTTCAGAATTTGTTTTCCATTATTCCTGCTTCAAATAACTGGAAACATGCACAGATCCTTCCAAAACACAATTCACGATATTAAACCGCCACTACAACAGATCCTTCGGAAATTCCAGAACAATTTCGGAAAACAGTCAGACATAATACAAAAGGAAAAAGGCACAATCACGAAGATCATGCCTTTCTGTTATTAATTATTAAATCAGAATATTACAGAGTGTTTGCTGAGTGCAGATTCTCGAAAGCAATCTGCAGACGTGCAATCTCAGACTCCTGACCCTTACGCAGCCATGCACGTGGATCGTAGTATTTCTTGTTAGGAGCATCAGGACCTTCAGGATTGCCCAGCTGACCCTGCAGATAATCCTGCTTGGCCTTGTAATACTGCAGAATACCATCCCATGTAGCCCACTGAGTGTCAGTATCGATATTCATCTTAACAACACCGTAGCTGACTGCATCCTCAATATCCTGAGGAGCAGAACCTGAGCCACCGTGGAATACGAAATTAAGTGGCTTTGAACCTTCTGCAAGACCGAGCTTTTCAGAAACATACTTCTGAGAGTCACGGAGAATTGTTGGCTTAAGCTTAACATTGCCAGGCTTGTAAACACCGTGAACATTACCGAAGGATGCAGCAATAGTGAAGTTAGGGCTGATCTTGATCAGTCTCTCGTATGCATAGTAAACATCCTCTGGCTGAGTATAGAGAGCTGACTCATCCTTTCCGGAATTATCAACACCGTCCTCTTCACCGCCGGTGCAGCCGAGTTCAAGTTCAAGAGTCATATCAATCTTGGACATGCGCTCAAGATACTGACAGCACAGATCAACATTGTCCTTCAGAGATTCTTCTGAAAGATCAATCATGTGAGAAGAAAACAGAGGCACACCGTGCTCCTTGTAGTACTTCTCACCCTCATCAAGAAGACCGTCAATCCATGGAAGAAGCTTCTTTGCACAGTGATCAGTATGAACAATAACAGGAACACCATATGCTTCAGCAACATTGCGTGCATGAAGAGCACCGCTTATGGAACCGAGGATCTGAGCCTTCTGCCCCTCGAGTTTGAGACCCTTACCGGCAATAAACTGAGCACCGCCGTTGGAGAACTGAACAATAACAGGAGCCTTGGCCTTGGCTGCAGCTTCGATTACAGCATTGATAGAATCAGTACCTACGCAGTTTACAGCAGGGATCGCGAAACCGTTTTCCTTGGCAACAGCGAAAACCTTACCGAGATCAGCACCGGCAATAACACCAGGCTTTACGACATCAAGAACTTTAGTCATTTAATCACCATATAAATAAAAATAAAAGGAAGGATCATTACGATCCTTCCACAGATTCAATTACTTGCTTTCAGCAGCACGCTTCTCAAGAATTTCAACAGCAGGAAGCTTCTTGCCTTCTACGAATTCCATAAATGCACCGCCGCCGGTTGAAATATAGGATACCTGATCCTTGATACCGAACTTGTCGATAGCTGCCAGAGTATCACCGCCGCCTGCAATGGTAAAGGCTTCGGTCTTTGCAATCGCATCAGCAAGTACCTTGGTACCGGCTGCAAACTTGTCATTCTCAAACACACCGACAGGTCCGTTCCAGAGAACAGTCTTGGCATTCATGATAACATCTGCGATAGCCTTTGCTGAATCAGGACCGATATCAAGGATCATATCATCCTCGGCAACATCCTTTACATTCTTGGTAGCAACACCGGTGGTTCCTTCAAAATCCTTGGCTACAACAACGTCTGTTGTCGGAGGAATAGAAGTCTTGGCAGCAATCTTCTTAGCTTCATCAATAAGATCTGCTTCAAAAAGAGACTTGCCTACTTTGTTGCCTTCCGCTGCAATAAAGGTATTGGCAATGCCGCCGCCTACTACCAGCTGATCAGCAATATCAGCAAGAGTGTTCAGAACAGTAAGCTTGGTAGAAACCTTTGAGCCGCCGAGAATTGCAACCATAGGACGGGCAGGATTATCCATGGCCTTACCGAGAGCCTCGAGCTCAGCAGCAAGCAGAGGACCTGCACAGGCAACAGGAGCAAACTGGGCTGCACCATAGGTTGTACCCTGGGCACGGTGTGCAGTGCCGAAAGCATCCATTACAAACACGTCGCACAGTGCTGCATACTTTCTGGAAAGAGCCTCGTCATTCTTCTTTTCACCCTTGTTGAAGCGGCAGTTTTCAAGAACAACAAGTTCATTAGCATTAACCTCTACTCCATCAAGATAATCCTTAACAAGACGTACAGGGCAGTCCAGATGATCTTTCAGATAATCAACTACAGGCTTAAGAGAATACTTATCGTCGTACACACCCTCGTCAGGACGACCAAGATGTGAAGTAACCATAACCTTTGCACCCTTCTCAAGAGCCAGTTTAATGGTAGGGAGAGTAGCAACAATACGGGCGTCAGAAGTAACTCTGCCTTCCTTAACAGGTACGTTCAAATCAGCACGGATCAGAACTCGCTTACCAGCAAGATCCAGATCAGCCATCTTTAAAATTTCAGCCATCTAAAAGACCTCTTTATTCACATAACGAAAAATAAAAACAATTGAAATATGGATTTATTATAACAGTTTTGCCACTGTTTTGGATCTAGAAAATAGAGCAGGCCAGGAACGACAGTCCCGTCCCCAGGACAGGATCAGCGACTTCCGGCACAGGCACCCACAATAACCATAATAACGAAAAAAGCGAAGACGAATTTCAGAATATTCATTATCACGCCTCCGGTATCCCTGTGAAGATCGTATTCAGGAATTACTGTTCCCTCCCGGATCTCGTTTACAGGAACATACCTCCGGTTTCCGGCAGTTCCGAAAACATAATACCTGCCGTTATCCCTGTACATGGCTGTACAGCCCTCGTACATGTCAACGGCCGATCTGAGGCTGTTGCGGGCAAAATTCATTTCAAACGGAAGGCTGTAGCAGCCGTAGAACATACGATCCATATACTCTGTGCGGGAGGTATCCATAAATGGAAGTTCCTCCAGTGACGAGCATCCTTCAAACATGGAAACGGCATTGACAAGTGATGATGTGCTGATGGGCGGTATTGTACGTATTCTGCTGCATCCGAAAAACATACGCGACATATCCTGCACCCGGGATGTATCAATCAGCGGAATTTTTTCCAGAGCCCAGCAGCCTTCAAACATTCCGGAAAGTGAAGTGACTGAACCATCTATGCTGACGGAAAAATTAATACTTTCCAGATCTCTTACAAGTGCATTGAACAGAACAACTCCGCTGTATGAAGAAATGCTTACCTTGCCATAGGATTCCGCCACATGAATAACAGCCTCTCTGATCATGTAGTTCCGATCCAGATCCCCCGCATTTCCCTGAAGAAGAACAAGAGTTCTTGTATTACGCTGCAGCTTCACATGATCTGAAAATTCCATCTCAAGAAAATCTTCATCGGAAATATCATAACCGCGGTCTGTACTGAAGTCTGAATATTCACTTCCATAGCCGGCATACTCATCTCCTTCCGACGAGGAAAAAATTTCACCTCTGGGACGACCGGCAAGAAAAGACGGCAGTTTTCCGGAAAGAATAACTCTGCCGCAGCCTGACACTATTCCTCTGAAATCCGCACCAGGTGATACGTTAAACTCCGGAATTTCTGCAAGTTCTCCGCATCCTGAAAACATGAAACGCATACTTTCAACATTCGATGTGTCAAACTGGGGAACAAACTGAAGTGACGAGCAGTTTCTGAACATCTCGGACATATCAGTAACATGGGAAGTGTCAAACCTGGGCAGACTCATAAGACGGCTGCAGCCGGAAAACATCCGTGACAGATCTGTAACCTGCGGTCCGAGACTGATGACAAAATCCGGAATCTGCTCGTCAAAGTCTGAAAAAAAACCAGGAGGCAGCACATTAAATCTGAGCATGACAAATCTCTTGCCTGCCATGGCAATTCTTACCTGACTCATGGTAACCAGCATGCTGTCAACAGTGAAAATACCCTTGTCCTGCAGTTCCGATCCGGAATATATTTCAGCCAGATCCTCGTATCTGATTTCATAGCGGACGTTATACAAAAGATCCGTGACACGCAGGTCAAATTCCTGAAAAACTCCTGCCGCCTCCCTAAGATACAGATATCGGCAGCCTGCAAGCAGGCGGTGATTATTCTTCAGAAAATCCAGAATTTCTTTACTGCTCAGTTTCTGATCTTTCAGATACAATGCCAGAGATGAAAAATCATCAAATCGTTTTTTCCCGGAAAAACTGTACCTTACAAGAATATCCGGATCCCCGTCCCACATGAAAAGACAGAGATTAAACAGTGCAGAACGCCTTCCGGCATCTCCAAGAGACTTTACATACTCTCTGACATTTTCAAAAAGACTCAGTTTTTGCGGCTCATCACGAAAAAGCAGGGGCACAACATCAAAAAGACTCAAAACTGAATCAGTCATACAGCCATCATCACAGCAGGAAGAGGATACGAGGGCTGCCGCAAACTCCCTGATATCCCTGTACTGTACACCACGCCAGTATAAATTACCCTTTCCGCCGGAAATTTCAAACAGCATTTTGAAATAGGCAATATCAGAAACTTCGGCCGCCTCGCAGTCCATGACGCAGGATGCCAGATCCTGTTCTCCCAGCGTTTTAAAAAAAGCTGAAAGAAGACCGCGACCCACATGCTTTCTGCCTTCCTCCCAGTTAAGACCGAAAGCTTCCGTCAGTTCCTGAAGGGTGTGCAGTTCACGACGGCGGAATTTATAGGAAACAGAAAAATGCTCCCTGTCTCTGACAACCTCTGACGCTGATGATGATCCGGATAAATGAATCTCCTCCCCTGGAACAGGAATTTTCTCTCCCCCGAGCCATGCTTCAACCTCCCTGTATCCCCAGCGCCGGTTTGGATTGTCCTCATCATTACGATAAGTAAGATCCTTATACGTCAGTCCCCGGATCAGAGATCTGAGATCATCAGGAAAATCATCACTGAAAGGTATTTTCATCAATGAAGCCATGGCTGCCATATCATCACTTCCGTGTTTCCTGAAAGGATGAAAGCCGGTAAAAATCTCATACAGCGTAATGCCGAAGGAATAGTAATCTGAATCCCTGAGATACGTACCGGAAAAGGTTTCCGGTGCACTGTAGGCCAGAGACATGCCAGTTGTTGTTTTAATCAGGGAAACATCACCGGTCATAACAGAACTTATGCCGAAGTCTATAATCCTGACGGCATCCTCGTTATCCGAAAGCATAAGGTTGGACGGTTTGATGTCCTTGTGAATGATGCTGGATTTATGAAGATCTCTGAGACCCTCGTTAATTGAAGGGATCACCACACTTTTCAGATAATCCAGGGTAAAGGTTCTTCCGCTGAGACTCCCTTTTCTGAAATAGGGAAGCACCGTGAACGGAAGTCCGTCCACATTACCGTAATCCACAACAGAAGCAACGTAAGGACTGGAAACTCCTGACAGCTGACGAAGCACATCCGTTTTAATGGCATCAGCCCGCCTGTATATTTTCACCACATATTCACATCTGTTTTTTCCTCTGCAGATATAGAGATCCGCCTCGCCGGAAAATACATCCATCCTCCGGCAGATAACATATTTCCCGTCGAGAATTTCTCTGCCAGAATAATCAGTGCC